>BAXO01000021.1 GCA_001310555.1 Bacillus sp. JCM 19058 | reverse complement strand
TGATGATTTGCTTGAAACCGCCGAAGGCATGATGCCGGAGGAAGCGTACAATGAGCTGCTCGGACTAGCGGATAAATACAAGGATTATGTCGACAACGAGGGAAGTGGCGAATCGACAGAAATCGAGCGTGATTCGGCCGAAGACTTAACGCAAAGCTCGATGGGTTTAATGGATAAAATCTTTAACGCCGTCGGTGAAATGCTGTTAACGCCCGTGACGATCTGTATATCAACGAATATATTTTAACCAAGTTTAAGCATCACACTTTTAAGGGAGATAACAAATACTCCATCGACAATAATGAGGTTGAGTACATCATGTATGGGCTCGACAGTTCCGGTGCTAATGTTGCGATGGCATTGACTGAGCTGTTTCTCGTCCGCTTTGCCGTGAACTTCGTTGAAGCCTTTACCGATAATAGAGTACGAGCGTTCGGAAAATTTATGGTCATTGCTGCGATGGTGTATGCATTGAAAGAAACAATCCAAGATATGAACGATATTAGTAAAGGTAAAGCGATTGAATTTTTCAAAGGTGTGAGGTTCTCAATGACCTATAAGGATTATTTACGAATCTTTCTTTTACTGCATCCGGCTGGCGATAAAATGACTCGAATGATGGCACGGATTGAGCAGAAGTCCGGCTCAAATTTGATTGAGCTGCCGACGTATATCGAAGGCAATGCCGCAGCGGATTTACGACTCTGGTTTTTGCCTGGCGTTGCAGAAATGCTCGGGAATGCTGGGGTTTTAGACGGTAATGTCGTCGATGGCAAGTATCGGATTGAAAAGAAGGTCATTTACTCATATTAAAATGGCTGAACTTAGGAAGGGGAGAAGCATTGCATGAAAAAGCTATTGACAGCACTTAGTATAGGAGTATTAAGTATTGGAGTTCTTGCCGCTTGCAATTCTGATGAAAATGGTACAGAGCCTACTGATGAAACAGAGGAGCCGGTTGAGGAGGGTAATGGCTCTGAGGCTGGAAATGAAGACGATCCTGGTAATGAAGAAAACGGAGACGATGCTGGCGACGAATTAGATAATGGAGATTCAGACGACAGCCCAGGGGACTCAAACGATGGACCTGTATCAACAGGTGAGTACGATAATCAAACCGAGTTGCGACTTGGCGATACTGGTCAAATTGCAACAACGACAGGTGAATTCGAAGTGACTCTTGAGTCGGTAAGACAGGAAGACGAGGTCGATGGAGAAGTCTCGATGTTTGATTTCTTTATCGTGACCGATTTAACGATCAAAAATATCGGAGATGCCACGATAGACATTGCGGAATCCATAGACGTCCTTGAAAATACGGATGATTTAGAGGGGTCCGGTTCTGGGGATTATTCTAGTGAGTTTGAAAGTATCGACGGATTAAGTGGTGAGCTGGCGCCTGGCGAAGAAGCAAGCGGTGAAGCGATTTTTGATGTCAGAACAGGTGATACTCAATATATTCGTGTTCGTAGTGGGTTAGTCGCTGCCGGAGCAGTAAAAAAAATGAAGCCACTTGGACGTTTGAAATGGACGAAGTCGAGTAAAGGAAAAATATTGATTGCCGATGACTTGGCAATTGGAAAGCTGGAAGCACCGAAGGGTGAGAGCTGACTCTCGCAAAAGGATGCTGCGGTTCCTGTGGCTAGCATGGACTATTATATGCTGTCGGGAGACCGCTTTGGACGAAACGGTGTACGGAATTGGCAGGTGTTTACGACATCTGCCAATCCTCCTTATTTTCCTAACATACGCTTCCCATTTTGAGTAGTTCGTTAAGATTTAGATGTCATATTCTAAAATGGAGCTTATATAATCGGACGCTTATAAGAGCAATTTCACACATTAGTCATATTAAACATGGACAACGGTCATAGTGCTTCTGATTAGAGGATGGATAAGAAGGGCCTACTAAGCTTCCACGTTTGTTCACCTAAAGCTATGAAGAGAGTCATAGGGTTTGGTGAGGGAACGTGGGTAAATAGGGAAGGGGTGGTAATCGTGTTGAAAAGGTTTAGAAAAAAATGAAGACGGTAGCTTGACTTTAGAAGCCGCGATGGTCATGCCTATCTTTTTAATCTTCACCGTTTTTCTTGCGACGATCATCCGAATTTCAGTGGTTGACATGGCATTGAACCAAGCTGTGAGTGAAACAACCGAGATTGTGGCTACACATGTTTATCCGGCACAGCTGCTCTACGAGGCCGGCCGAGGGAAAGCCGATGAATTGATTAAGAATTCTTCTGATGATCATTTGGATTTAGGCAAAGTCAGCGAGCTTACAGAGCAGCTTTTTGATGTGTTAGGTATAGATTTGGATAATTATCTTGGCAGCGTAGCTGCTCAGGCCATGAGCGGATTTGTTTCCGACAAGTTTGATGAGGCTAACCCCGACTCTGTCGTCGGTGGCGGGCAAATAGAAATTGTTGAGGTGAACTCACCGCTGGGCTTTAACAGCAATGATCCTTACCTCGAGGTCGTTGTGACATACGATGTGCCCATTCAAGCGCCATTTATTGACACAACGCTTACTTTAGAGAAGCGGGGATATGAACGACTTTGGATTGGAAAATAAGGTCTTTTAGCTGTAAACGATTTGGGGTGAAGTCCCTGAATGGGCTCAATAGAGCAGCCTACCGGTAAGGCCTCACTCAATGGAGAATACGTATAACGCGAAAGAAAAGTGAGGAGCAAATCATGAAAAAACTAATCATTGTACTCAGTACAGTAATAATAAGTATGGGAGTTTTTGCCGCCTGCAGTTCTGATGAGCATGACGCAGAGTCAGCAACGGATCTGAATGAGCAGGGGAATAATGAGCCTGAAAACGAAAATGAAGACGGTGCAGACGGGAAAGCAGCTGGAGAATCAGACGAGAGTATGGAGAATTCGAGTGAAGGGCCTGTATCAGCAGGTGAGTACGAAAATCAAACCGATTTGCGCCTTGGCGATACTGGCCAAATCGCAACAACTATAGAAGAATTCGAAGTGACTTTTGAGTCGGCGAGGGCGGAAGACGAGGTCGATGGAGAAGTCTCGATGTTTGATTTCTTTATCATAACAGATTTAACGATCAAAAATATCGGAGACTCTACGTTAGATGTTGCAGACGCCATAGGTGCCCTTGAAATGACAAATAATTTGGATGGGTCCGGCGCTGGAGATTATTCCAGAGAGTTTGAAAGCATCGATGGATTAAGTGGTGAGCTGGCGCCTGGCGAAGAAGCAAGCGGTGAAGCGATTTTTGATACCAGAACAGGTGACACTCAATATATTCGCGTTCGTAGCGGTCTAGTCGCTGCCGGAGCAGTAAAGAATGAAGCCACTTGGACGATTGACATGGACGAAGTCGAGTAAAGGATAACGTAAGGACTTGGAGTGAAGTATTTTCGAGTTTAAGTTATCAGGGCTCTTCGTGCAGTTAACCGGAAGCTCGATTTGAGTAAACGGCATATAGGAAGATAAGTCTTCCCATGTACTTTTGAAAATAATAACTTGCAAGCTTTTTAACGATGGATTCGAATAGCTTAGAGGAGGTGAGCGGAATGCAGCTGCAATTGAACGATTACTGTCTATTTGCGTATTTATTAATTGCACTCTACTGGGATGTCCGACATAGCAAGCTGCCTAACTGGTTAACGGCAGGAGGTGTCGCGTTCGGTTTTGTTTATCACCTGATTGCCAATGGGCTGGACGGGTTGATTTTCTCGGTCATCGGGTGCCTGGTTGCAGGTCTTATTTTTATGATATTATACGTATTTAAAGCGCTCGGAGCCGGGGATGTCAAGCTATTTGCGGCTATAGGGGCAATTGTCGGGACAGAGCTTGTGCTGCAGCTGATGATGTATTCTATTATTTTTGCCGGTTTGATTGGATGCTTATTTTACTTTTTACACGGACGTTTTTAAGAAAAATGACGAGTGCGTTATTTGCCCTTTTTTCCTCGTGGCTGTCGAAGGATTTGTCAAATTTAGAGGAATTCAAAGCATCGAAGAGCACGAGATTCCCGTTTATGTATGCCGTGATACCGGGTGTTATCTCAGCGTACTCGTTTTTATTAAGCTTATAAAGCGAACAACAATAGAAACCGCGTCGCTCAAGGACATGACGCGCTTGTGCTTTGACTGCAGAAGGTGAACGGAGTCGTTTGGCTTCTGCCTAATAGGACAAACGGTTCGAAGCTCGAGCGTCTGGCGAAGCATTTATTGAAATTATCAGTATGAGGGGGAATATCGATGAGCTCGGCTATTTATGAGTTCGGCTATGATTTTCAACAAAAGAATGGCCATTACTTACGTTTTTTTGAAAGACAAGGAACACAATTGACAGAGGATTTGCTTGTACCATTACAGCTTAAGATGATGCAATCGAATCAAATTCCTAATCTGTTGCCACTTTCAGTTGAAGAAATGGACTTTAAGCTCCGTCTTTTTTATGATATTACGTCGAAGCGAAATCTCAGCGAT
Organism: Bacillus sp. JCM 19058; assembly: GCA_001310555.1. Next base: position 62,363 of record BAXO01000021.1, on the reverse strand, counting down.
TATATAAAGTCTCGTCCTTTAAGTGCGCATGAATTTTACCAGCTGTTTTTGAATATTATTGCGACGATGGAACAAAGCAAGCTGTATATGCTGAATGAGCATCATTATATTTTGCAGGAATCGTTTATTTATATCGGTAAAGAGCCGCACGAGCTTTTTTTTAACGTATTTGCCTGTCCAATCGATTGAGAAAAATGTCAATACGATGGATGAGCTCAAGGATTTACTAGTCAAAATCGCTAAAAAAAACAGAGAGCTTACAAGGCAGTGAAGCAAAAAAATCTTGTGAACTACATGAGAAATCCTTCTTTTAGTTTGACAGGCTTAAAGGAGCTATTACTGGAGCTTCAGCAACTTCGCCCAGATCCTTATTATAACTATCAAGGAATGTATCAACAGCCGCAAGGTCAGCCTCCTACGCCGACACCACATCCTCCCGCTCAGGGACAGCCGCAACAGCCAAATCAAAATGAAGCAGCCCAAGAGCCACAGGAATCGGAAGAGCAGGAAGAACACAAATCAAAAGGTAAAAAGAAAGGCAAAAATAAGAAGGGGAAGAAGAAGGCTTTGTTTAAAAAAAAGAACTATTGCCGCACCCATTAACGCAGCGGCAAAAGCTTTACATTATTCTCGGCTCCGTATTGGCGATTGCATTAATTTGGAAGCTGTTCGAAATGTTCCCGTCTTCAGCCACATTTTATTCGGCAATCGTGCTGTCCCTAGTATTTATAGCTGGAGCCATTTATATTCTTGTGAGAAAGCCAAAGAAACAGGAAGAACCGTTCGCCGAGGAAGAAGTTGCAGCCGGAAGCGAGCAGGAACAAGTACAAGCACAACCTTATCAAAATGGGACGTACCGACAGGCAGTTGGAATTAACCAAGCGTACGGGCAAATGGCGCAGCCGCAAGGACAGCAATACACAGCGCAGCCTTATCAACAGCCTACGCCTCCCATACAGCCGCAGCATGCTCGCAAACCTGCGCCTCAGCCTGAGGTGGAAGAAGAGCTCCCTGTTTTTCAGGAGCAACCAGCACAAGTTAGCCAGCGTCCATCTCCCCAGCAGCCTGACGTTGCAATGGAAACAAGCCTGCTCACTGAAAGTGATGATACGGTTTTGCTGATGGATGAAGAGGGTGAGGAGCTGCCAGCATCGAAACACAAGCCTTTTTGGAGGTGGAGCGAGACGGCAAAAAGGAAAAGATTCAGATTGATGACAGTCATTTTATCATCGGCAGGAATGAGGCATCCGCTCATTATACAGAAGAAAGTGCCGGTGTATCTAGGGTTCATATTGAATTTGTTAAAATTGAAGACAGTTACGGAGTGAAGGATTTAGGCTCGAAAAATGGCTCAAAGCTGAACGAGAATCCGATGGTGCCATACAAAATCTATGCGTTGCAAGAGAATGATATTATTTCGATCGGTAAAGTTGACTATAGATTTAAGTGGGAGTAAATAATGATGTTGTTTAATGAAAATTGGCAGCTAGGACTGGCGACGGATCCAGGTCCGGTGAAACAGAAAAATGAAGACGATTATTTTTTTACGGATGGCTCATGACCCGAATGGGGAAGAGTTTGCATGATCGCTGTAGCTGACGGAATGGGAGGCTATCAGGACGGAGATGCTGCCAGCCGAATCGCGGTGAAAATGCTTGAGAGGTGGTGGAATAAGCGGCTGGAAAAGCTGCTCAAAAAGAAAGATCCTCTTCGGCGAGTGTTGGAAGAAGTCAACAAGCTTATGCAAGAGATGAACGAGACATTGCTTGCCTACGGGAAGAAGCTCGGGACAACGTTGTCGATCTTGATTTTATATCAAGGCAAGTACGCGATCAGTCATGTCGGCGACAGCCGCATCTTCCAACTGAAAGGTGCGTTTATCGGTTTTCAAAATTATTTTCGCCAGGAAAACGAAAAAGTAGAGCTCGATTCACTGAAGCTGCAAAATACAGAAGTATTAGAGGCCGATTATGAGCTGTCTCAGCTGACAGAGGATCATTCATGGGTCGAACAGCAAGTGCGTAAAGGAAAACTGACGAAGGAGGAAGCAAGGAACCATCGGAAGCGTAATGTGCTCACCCAGTGCCTCGGCATTGAAAAAGGCGTGACACCCTTTGAGGAAATCGGACAATATCAGTCAAGCGATTTGTTTCTCCTTTGCAGTGACGGCTTCTATTCTATGTTTTCAAACGATGAGATTGCTGAAACCCTTGAGGGTCTTGAAAAAGAGTATTCCGATATGCAGACGATCTCTGATTATTTAGTCAAGCTTGCGAGCTTTTCCGGAACTCGTGATAATATTACAGTCATCTTGGTTAGGAACCTTTATGTGAATGAGAAAAAAAGAAACGAGCGGAACAAAGTCTCTTTTCTCCGCTTTTTTTTAATAAATGGAGTTAATCAATTATGGCTAAGCATGACATTCAATTAAAAGAAGGGGATATTCTGAAGGGAAGGTATCAAATTATTGATTTGATTGGTTCCGGTGGAATGTCAGCCGTATATTTGGCCAAAGAACTCGGGAGGGAAAACCAGTTCTGGGCTGTGAAGGTCGCCGACATGAATAGGAAAATATCGAGACGTTTATTTTCTGAAGCCAAATTGCTTAGCGAATTAAATCACCCGTCGCTCCCGCAAATTGCCGATTTTTTTTCATCTGAGGATGAGCGTTATTTCTATCTTGTGCAGGAATACGTCAACGGCCAATCGCTTTACCAGATTTTCGAGCAGAAGGAATCGCGCATGTCGGAGGAGGAAGTCATCGATTTTTGTCTTCCGCTATGCGATGTGCTCATTTACTTACATTCGAGAGCACCCGCGATCATTTATCGCGATATAAAGCCGGCGAACATTATGATGACTACGCAAGGGGAGCTCAAATTAATCGATTTTGGAATTGCGCGCAAATATGTATCGGAAAAAGCAAAGGATACGCTGCAAATAGGGACGGTTGGCTTCGCTGCTCCTGAACAGTTTGAAAAAAAGGCAGTCTGACAAGAGAACCGACCTCTTTTCATTAGGGGCGTTGATGTATTACTTGCTCTCTGGGGGCAAATATGTCTACATTGCGCAAAAGCCGATTCGCGAATACCGTACGGAATTAACGAAGAGCATGAAAAAGTGTGTCGATTCGTTGGTACAGCTTGACCCAGAGGAACGGCTGCAATCGGTAGAAGAAGTGAAGGAGCTTTTGCTTTCAGCTAAGCGGAACAATAAGGTAGCTAAAAGCGGACATCGTCCTGGAGGATGGACACTTGCCCTAAAGTATGTCGTATCAATTCTTATTTTTCTTGCCGTAATCGGCTTTATAATATTCGACTATTATTTTTAGGAGTTCCGGTTGGAAATGTGACCGGTGATTAAGATTGTAAAGGAGGACTAACGATGGGGAAAAGACATGCTTTTCCGCATGGATCGCTAGTGGAGGCAGGGCATCAATTAACCTACGAGCTATCACGTGTCAGTGCAAAGGTTCAAGATGAGGAGCAATTAAAAGAGTTAAATAAGTCTGATCCGCTTTTCTTTCCTTGTGTCAAGCAAGAGATGCTGGAGGATACGATTTCCTTACAGTACGAAAAGGAGGAAGGCTACGAGCCGCTTCTGACATGGCTGATGCGACACAGGCGGACAAACAAAGCATAGGACTCGGGATTTTGGCGGTTAAAAGGATTGAGGGAACACAGTTTACTACTTATATTCATCCGGATAATATTTACAGTAACGGAAAAGGCGATGTGAAATTTGTCCATCGCGGCATTCGTTCTGTCCTTCCCCCTGAGGCTGAAGATGGTCAGACCTTCGTATATCAGCTGAAATGTTTGCTAATCGCCTTTTTCTCAGGGGAATCGTTCATTTCTCTTTTGCAAAAAGGATTGAGCGATTTTGAATACGAAGGGGAGCTTTTGCAGCAATTAAAGAAAGCGAAGTCATTAAAGCAGCTAGGAGAAGCGCTGGAGCAAGAATATCAGGAGCCGGAGGAAGAGGCGGCCGCAGAGGTGGAACAGGATCCATTTGGGTCAGCACCGATTAATGAAACAGGAAATGCTCAGCCTAAGCTGTACTTTGATGAGCCTCAGGAAGGCAACGAACAATGGCAGCCCCATTCCACACCGCCATACAACCACAACCCGAATGGCAGCAGCAACCTCTCAAGGTATGAATGAGCAATCAACTCAACCAGATCAGGAAGAGGAAGAAAAAAGCCCGGCAAAAGTTAATCGCTATTTGCCTGCTGCAGGACTAATCGCGGCAGGAATAATTCTTGGAATTATGCTACTCTATTTTTTTCGAGGTAAGGCCAAGCTCTGAAGCTTCTGATGTAATGAGCAATACGCTTAACGAGCACCAGCAGCAGCTCGAGCAGCTGGAGTCGGAGAAGGAAGGACTTCAAACGGAGCTGACGAGCAAAGAGCAAATTGTTGCTGGCTATCAGCATTACTCTGCCGGAGAGCTTGAGGAAGCGATTCAAGCGTTTGAAGCAGTGGACGATCTTCAGGAGAAGGAGACGAAAATGCTGGCTGACATGTACCTTGAAGAAAATACTGTAGAAAGCCTGCAAAAAGCATTTGCACTCAGCCCGGATTTTCAGCGTAATGCGGCGATGGCCTTAGTTCGGCTGAGATCTGATGAAGCGAATGAAGCGCTCGAAGCCCTTGAGTCAGATCAACCTGGTGTCCAGATTGAGCAAGCCTGGTTGGCCAACGATTATGAACGCGTGCTTGAGCTGGCGAACGAAGAATCATTAAGTGAGGATCGTCGCACGTTGCAGTTGGCCGGGAATAGCTATTTGCAGCAAGGCAAGTTGAAGGAAGCTGAGGAATATGCGAAAGAGATCGAAGACATTAATTTACAAATTGCGGTAAAAAATGCCCAAATTAAAAACATAAAAGACGATGATGATAAAAAGAAGGATAAGAAAGAAGAAGAAATCGAAAAAATTGAAAAGCAGATTGAGAAGCTAGAGAAGAAAAAAGGCTAACAGAGCAAAGTTAGCCCCGTTAATATAAAAACAGGAATCGATCGATTTGACCGATTCCTGTTTTTCCTATCCAAGCTTTTTTTATCAAGCTTCTTCCACGACTTTGTCCGACTCTTTTTTTGTGTAAAACAAACGAAAATCGATGTCCTGATTATAATTGCCGAACCCAGCGCCGTAAATAGTGACGCCGCCGACATTCTCTTCATCCTCATGGACTGCGATACGAAACGTCCATTGCTTGTTACGAATATGAACATCATCCATCGTGACGTCGGAGATTTTGTTTCCGTCCATAAACGTCCCATTAGCGGTAATGCGTAGGAATTTTAAAAGACCGTATTGATTAATTGCTTGCGGCCACCAATCGGGAGTGAAGCGTCCCTTTTTATCACCGAAGTCACCGGGGCTTGTCCACTTACCCAGCAGGACATCGTTTAAGTAAAAAGACAGATCCGAGGGCCAGTTATTATTAGTATCGGGCGCTTCCGATGAGAGCTCCATAGAAATCTCAAGCTCTTGAGGAATCTGGCTAGCAAGCAAAAAGTTGGCAATTTTATATTCGATAAAGCCTTTACTAAACCAGAGAATCTTTGCATTTACTCGTTCCGGATCAAGGAAATAGAGAGGTTCATCAAAATGCCCGATAATGCCTCGTTCTGTTGCTAGTCCGCAGGTTGGCTCGGCATGGAAGTCTGTATAATGTCCGACAGAAACGATCGTATGGTGGGAGGTCAACGTAGGCGTTGAGCTGGACGGGAATGTAATCGTAATCGCATCCGTATCAAGAATACATAGCTTTTGTACGCCTGCTTTACCAGGGAGCATTTCTGTCCGGATGATTCCGGCTTTTTCTAATTTTTTAATGTGCATCGTCATGATGGCGCTGCTAAGGCCGGAGCTTCCGCCAATTCTCTAATATTCATCGGCTTAATCGCCAAAAACTGAATTAACGACAAGCGAACTTGGCTAGCCAATGCTTCATAAACAGGTAATGATTTTTTTGAAATATCTAATTGCATGACGTTCCTCCATCTGAGCTATTCATCATTCAGTAAATTGAAAGGAAAGCCTCTTTTTCAAAAATGAAAGGCGAAAGAGTACTTCCTCTATGTCAAGGCGGGATGTCCGACAAGGCAAGGGGGAGCCAAGCTTGCCTAATTGCCCAAGATTCAGTTTGCGGAAAGAGCTTACTCGTCAGTGCCGCATCCGTATCCAGCTGAACGGCTAGCTTTTACAGATTTCATGTACTTTATCAATAATAATATACTTTTGGTGCGGTATATACAAGCCATACTCGCTTCACAAAATAAAATAAAAAAGCCCTTCTTTTCGGATGATATGGCCCATTCACGCTCATGCTAAGAAAAAGCTTTGCTGAGGTGATTGGCTATGTGGACATACGTCGTCCTTATCGTCGGCTTTGCCTTTGTCATCAAGGGCGCAGATATTTTTGTTGATGGTACGTCAAAAATTGCTGCCTTTTTGCGAATCTCTCCAATCGTCATTGGGTTGACGATCGTCGCGTTTGGAACGAACACTCCTGAAACAGTTATCAGTTTTCTTGCAGCTACGCGTGGAAATTCCGGAATGGCAGTAGGAAATATTATCGGAAGTAATATCCTGAACATATCGCTTGTGATCGGTCTTATGGCTTTTATTTTCCCTTTTAACGTTTCTGATGACACAGTACGAAAGGAAATTCCGTTTGCCCTGTTGTCAGCTTTGACACTGCTAATTATGGTGAGCAGCGATTTACTCGATACGAAAGGGAACGTGTTCATTACTCGCAGCGAAGGTCTCATTCTGCTCTTGTTTTTTTTCTGTTTTCCTTTATTACATATTTGAGGTCGCTCGAGAGGACAGGGGAAATGCAGAAGCTGTTGAACATAAAAGGGAGAAGGGTGAGTGGTTCAAACCGATCTTCCTCACTATTTTAGGTCTTGGTGCCATTATTGCCGGCGCCGAAATGGTTGTTCGGAGCAGTTCAGAAATTGGCTATCGATTCGGCATGAGTGAAACGCTTGTTGGCCTAACGATTGTAGCGATTGGAACAGGTTTGCCTGAGATCGTCATTTCAATTACTGCAGCGCGGAAGAAAGAGAATGAGCTGGCTTTAGGCAATATTGTTGGAAGCAATGTATTTAATATCTTTTTCATTCTCGGTGCGACCTCCCTCATCACCCCACTTGAGGTTGATCGCGAAGTTGTTGTTGATTTGATATTACTCGTCCTGTTTACCGTTACTCTGCTTGTTTTTTTTCGCGAACGCGTTTTAGCGTTAGGCGCTATGAAGGACTGGCTTTAATTATCGCTTATCTTCTTTACCTAACATTTATTATTATTCGCAATTAGTTTGATAAAGGTTAAGGTCATGTTAGATGGGGTTGCCGATCAGTTAGGAATAATCGCCGGCAGATTTCCTGCTGTTTCAGCGTACTGTAAGGAATTTACTTTATTTTTATGGCAAAAGTCCTTAAAACCGAGGCGTAATTCGTATAGAATAGAAGAGAAGGAATGGATGCAGAAAGGAAGTTGGATGATGTCAAAATCGACTGAAGAGCAACGATACAAGCTAATCGCCCTAGATATGGATGGAACACTATTAAATCGTCAGCACGAGGTTTCTAAAGAGAACCGACAAGCAATCGCTGAGGCAGAAGAAAGAGGAGTACAAGTTGTCTTAAGTACAGGCCGTTCCATTGCGACCTGCGCAGATTACGCGAAATCGCTGGAGCTCTCTTCGTACTTAGTGACAGTCAACGGAAGTGAGATTTGGGATCCGGAGGGAAAGCTGGTCGAACGCAATCCACTCCAAAATGAGACCGTCCAAACACTATGGGATTTGCGCAATCAGCACGACACCCATTATTGGGCAGTAACTACTGATGCCGTGTTTCGCAAGGACTTCCCAGATGATATTGGCGGACATGAGTGGCTGAAATTCGGATTTCATACAGACGATGACGAGGTGCGCAAGGCAATCCTAGAAGAATTAAACAAAAATGGTCAGTTAGAAATTAGCAATTCGAGTCCACTAAATATAGAAGTGAATGCACTTGGAATTAATAAGGCAAATGCGTTAATAAAGGTTTGCAAACGAATCGGCATCACGATGAAGGAAGTGCTTGCTGTGGGAGACAGCCTAAACGATTTAGCTATGATAAAAGAAGCCGGATGCGGTGTAGCGATGGGTAATGCACAGGAGCTCGTCAAGGAGGAGGCCGATTGGGTAACAGGGACAAATGAAGAGGATGGCGTTGCACAAGCGATTCGTCGTTGGGTACTATAAGCCGAACGAAAGATAAAAGGGGTTCATAAAATGGCAGAACATTTCCAGGTTGATTTAAAGAAAATGCAACAGTTTAAGCACGAGATGACGCGATTTATGATGTCCTATCAATCGCTCTTGATGAACTGGAGACGAAAATTAATATCCTCCAGCAAGAGTTCGAATATATTCATGATTACAATCCGATTGAACATATTAAATCGCGGTTAAAGTCGCCTGAGAGCATCTTGAAAAAAAGTGAATCGCAAAAAATATCCGCTCACACTAGAAGGTATAAGGGATAATGTTAGGGATATTGCCGGTATTCGAATTACTTGCTCATTTATTTCAGATATATATAAACTGAGCAAAATGCTCCAAAACCAGAAGGACATTCAAGTAATCGAGTGTAAGGATTATATTGAATCGCCGAAACCGAACGGCTATCAAAGCTTGCACCTTATTCTTAAAATACCGGTTTTTATGACACACGGTGAAGAGCAGGTTTATGTCGAGCTGCAAATTCGAACGATTGCGATGGATTTTTGGGCTAGTCTCGAGCACAAAATATATTACAAATACAATAAGGAAGTGCCAGAGCATTTGATTCATGAGCTTAAATTGGCTGCAGAATCGGCTTCAAGCCTCGATCGGAAAATGGAGCTGCTTCATAATGAAGTAGCGGAATTAAAAAAACGAGGACAGCCATGAGGACGAGGTTAAAGAATTGAAGGTTGCTAATCAGAAGCTAAAATTGCCGTCAGAAATTATTAACAGCTTTCTGAAGGATTAGCACGGGCAAGGTCGTTTGAGCACGCTAGTGAAGCACAGAAACAAACGCGCTAACGTCTTGTCTCGTTTCTGACCAGATAGAAATAAAAGCTGAATTATAGGGGACTGATTCCAACGTAGCTGGATTTTTCACCGGACGTTTGAATTTAAGTCTCCTTTTTTCTTAGGTAATACGAATCATTTTCTTTGAAAAAGCCATTCCAAAGTGAAGTAATGGCACTTGAAAACTATAATTGTATAGGATAACTGGACTCTTGCTCTCATGTTAACATCGTACAGAAAAAAGTGAGTTTATTTACTACTAAAATTTTAAAAAGTATGCTACATTAAAGCGGATACATAATTGAATGAAAAAGGTGGGAGGCACTTGGCCTATCAAGCAGATGAATCGCGTTATGATGAAATGGTTTACCGTCGCTGTGGTCAGTCCGGTTTACTTTTACCTGCAATATCCCTTGGCTTGTGGCACAATTTCGGAGGGGTAGACACGTTTGAAAATGGACGTGCTATGCTGCGGCGGGCCTTCGATCTTGGAGTTACTCATTTTGATCTGGCGAATAACTACGGTCCTCCACCTGGTTCGGCGGAAGAAATGTTTGGAACCATTTTGAAAAGCGACTTTGCACCTTACCGAGATGAGCTCATCATCTCGACAAAGGCGGGCTATCGAATGTGGAAAGGCCCGTACGGTGAATGGGGCTCAAGAAAGAATATGATTGCCAGCCTCGATCAAAGCCTGAAAAGAATGGGGTTGGATTATGTCGATGTTTATTATTCGCACCGGCCTGATCCTGATACGCCTTTAGAGGAAACAATGCTGGCCCTCGATCAAGTCGTTCGTCAAGGAAAAGCGCTTTATGTGGGAATTTCCAGCTATAATGCTGACCAAACGGCAGAGGCAGCAAAAATACTAAATGAGTTAGGAACACCGCTGTTGATTCATCAGCCAAGCTATTCGATGTTTAACCGCTGGATTGAGGACGGACTTCAAGACGTTTTAACAGAGCACGGTGTAGGCTCGATTGCCTTTTGTCCGCTTGCCCAGGGGTTGTTGACTAATAAATATTTGAACGGTGTCCCAGAAGATTCGCGAGCGGCAAAATCGCACAGCTTTCTAAATGAAGGTCAAGTAACTGAGGAAGTGATCTCACGGGCACAGAAGCTAAATGCGATCGCAGCTAAGCGTGGGCAAAACCTTGCCCAAATGGCACTCGCTTGGGTATTGCGAGATGGGAAAGTCACGTCTGCCTAATCGGGGCAAGTAAGGTCAGTCAGATTGAGGAAAATGTTGCTGCCTTAAAGAACTTATCCTTCACTGAACACGAGTTGGCTGAAATAGAAGACTCGTTAAAAAGCTAAAAAAGAGATTCCCCCACTGGCGGTCGGCGGAAATAGTTATTTCACGACTGTTTGTGTCATAAAATAGAATTGTAGATTTTCTATCGAGACTCTACGTTCATACAGGGAAAAAATAAATAAGGAGTGGTTGTTTTGATTAATGTAGCTTTACTAAGCCGGTGGCATGTTCACGCTGATGATTATGCCAGACAAGCATCAGAAAATGAGCATCTTTCTATTAAACTCGTTTGGGATGATGATGTGAAGCGAGGACAAGAGTGGGCAGATTCATTAAATGTGCCGTTTGAAGCAGATTTAGAAAAGGTGCTGTCCAGCTCGGAAATAGATGCAGTAATTGTCGATACGCCGACGACGCAGCATAAGGAAGTGATTATCGCAGCCGCGAACCATAAAAAGCATATATTCACCGAAAAGGTTCTGGCGCTTACTGTTAGCGAATGTGAAGAAATTCTTGACGCCGTAGAAGAAAATGGCGTGCAATTTATGATTTCTCTCCCGCGTCTTACTGAAAACTATTATTTATATGCGCAGAATATCGTTGATCAAGGAGAAATTGGCAAGCTGACATCGATTCGCTGCGACTTGCTCATAACGGTGGAGTCGCACCGGAAGGTAAGACTTCTGGCTGGCTTCCAGAGCGGTTTTATAACCTTGCCGAAACAGGAGGAGGTTCGTTTATCGATTTAGGGGCACATCCGATCTATTTAACGAATCGTCTGGCTGGTAAAGCGACGGCTGTCTCCGCTCGTTTCCAATCACCGTCATCAGGTGAAGCTGATGTAACTTCTGTCGGCGTAGTTGAATATGCATCTGGTGCGCTTGGCACGATCGAAACAGGATTTCTTTCCGCTGGCAGCCCATTCTACCTTGAGCTATATGGAACTGAGGGTGTACTGATCATCGAAGATGGAAGTATTCGTATCCGCAGCAAACGTCACGGCCATGACTGGCATGAGGTAAGCGAGCTTCCGGAAGCATTACCGATGCCGATGGAGCAATGGGTTGATGCGATCAAAACCGGGAAAGAAATAACAATTAAACGAGAGGACGCTTATCAGTTAACCTTAATTAACGAAGCGGCAGCGCGTTCGAATAAAGAGGGACGACGCGTAGAAATCAAAGAAATCGTATAATAATTGTAACCGGAGTAGGAGGAAAAATAATGAGCAAACCGTTACGAGTAGGATTAATTGGAGCAGGAGGAATTGCAAGAGGTGCGCATATTCCGAACTATCTCAAATGTGGGGATAAAGTGGAGCTTGTAGCCGTCGCCGATGTTGCGCAGGGAACAGCGGAGCAGCTAGCGAAGGATTTCGAGATTCCTCACGTGTTTGCGAGCTATGATGAGATGCTAAATCAAGTAGAGCTTGATGCTGTTAGCATTTGTGTACCGAATAAATTTCACCACGGAGCAACTGTTGCCGCTTTGAGAGCTGGCTGCCACGTACTCTGTGAAAAGCCGCCGGCGATGACCGTCGAAGAAGCGGAAGAAATGCAAGCTGAGGCTGAGAAGTCTGGCAAGTATTTGACCTACGGATTTCACTTCCGTCATTCCCCTGAAGTGATGGCATTAAAACGGTTCATCGATGCTGGGGAACTAGGCGATATTTATGCAGCACGAGTCACTGCGATGAGACGACGCGGCATCGGGCTGGGGCGTTTTTACGAACAAGGAACTACAAGGTGGCGGACCGTTAATTGATATCGGCGTTCATATGCTCGATTCAGCGCTTTATTTAATGGGCTACCCTGAAGTCGACACGGTGTTAGGTGTGACTTACCAAAAGCTTGGCTCTAAAAAAGGAGTTGGCTTAATGGGAGCTTGGGACTATGAGAACTTTTCCGTCGAAGATATGGCGCGCGGGATGATTACTTTTAAAAATGGCGCTTCTATTTTGCTAGAATCGTCCTTTGCTGCTAACGTAGAAAAAAATGAAGTGATGAACGTTTCCTTAATGGGTGATCAAGGCGGAGCTGAATTGTTTCCGTTGAATTTCCAGGAAAGCACGATGCATTGGTCGATGTCTCACCTGTATACCTCCCGAAAAAGGGCGGGCATCAACTGCAGCTTGAACGGTTTGTTGATTCCTGCTTAGGCGGGGATAAACCAGCTAGCACGCCTGAGCAAGGTGTGATTATCCAAAAGATTATTAACGGGTTATATGAATCGGCTCAAAAAGGTGAAGCTGTCAAATTTTCATAAATAGTTCCAACTGGAAAGCGATTGATTTCTAAGTCAATCGCTTTCGCTTATCATATGAAACGAATCGAGTTCTAAAAAGCTAGTAACGTTAACATAGAGACCACCAAGAAGTAAGGCGTGCTCTCGCAGTTCAGAAGCTTTAATGAGCGACGAATTTCTTTGCTGTTGGTTTAGGCTTTCCTTGATTTTTTTCGATGATTCCATTGATTTCATTAGTAATCCGGCTATTAATAATAATCACGTCAGGATTAAAGGAGTAAATGATATTGTTTAAGCCTAATGACATGAACGAAATAAAGGTGTCCATAATTTTGACGGCTTGAAACACGTTGTCTTCGTAGTCTCTTTTTAATTCATCAAACGTGGCAGGTCTTCCTTTAATTTTACTATACTCATGAAGGATACTCTTTTCCGAAGCATACTGTTCAAAGCAGCCGTGATTTCCGCAAGGACACTCTTTTCCGTTTGGAACAACGATAGTATGCCCAATCTCCCGCTGTATCCATTACGCCCCTTCACTAATTGGCGATCAATGATGACGCCTGCGCCGATGCCCGAGCCGATACGAATACTAATTAAGTTATCAGCATGAACCGAAAACGAGTTTTCCCCGAGTGCCGATAAGTTGGCTTCGTTTTCTAAGTGCATCGTCAAGTCAAAATAAGAGCTCAGCTTCTCGGCAAGCGGCAACCCTGCTAAGTCGTAATAAGGTGTGAAAATAATTTTGTTTTGCTTGACGATACCGTGTACGGCAATAGTCGCACCGATTAGCCATAGGAAGTAGTAGGGGCTATTTGCTGATGCTTTCTAATGATTGCCTTAAGCTTGTCAACAATGGACGAACGCTCAATGCTTAGCATTTCTGTTTGCTCTGCAACAATTGAGCCGTCTAAATAGGTCAATACAGAGGAGATAAAATTATAACCGATTTCGATACTGAGCGAGAGTGCTGCTTTTGTTTGGAATTGAAACATGATCGGTTTTCGACCACCCTGACTATTACCAATCCCGACTTCAGTTATTAGGTCTTTCTGAACTAGTTCCTCAACGATTGAGGAAACGGTCGCTTTGTTCAATCGTGAAATCTTCGAAATTTCTGCTCGCGAAATCAGTTTATGATCGATGATTAGCTGAAGTACTTGCTTTTCATTCATTTTACGAATGGATAGCTTTTCGATTGTTTTCATGTCTGTATCCCCGTTCCAGTAGTTACGCTCAGTCTTTCCAAAAAGGAAGCTTTACAATCTAACTATTATTGATTACAATATATCATACAAATAGTTTAATAAACAAACTAAGTTATTTATTTAAGCGCTTTCCTACGTTGATTTTTGTTTGTTATTTTTTTTCTACTAGTTTTTAATCAAGTTATGTATTGTTATTAAACTAAGGTAGCTTGAAAATTAACACATTTATAGGAGGGTTTTGGAATGGGGTATTTCACAGGTGTAGGCAAGGTAGAATATGAAGGTCCTTCTTCTAAACAACCATTTGCTTTTAAGCATTATAAGGCAGATGAGGTTGTGTTAGGGAAAACGATGGAAGAGCATTTGCGTTTCGCGGTCGCGTATTGGCATACGTTTACTGAGGATGGTTCGGACCCGTTTGGAGTCGGGACGATGCAAAGGCCTTGGGATGGGGCAAGCGGCTCGATTTAGCTAAAAAAAGGTGTGAAGCGTCCTTTGAATTCTTTGAAAAGCTTGATGTTCCATATTTTTGTTTCCACGATCGAGACATCGCTCCTGAAGGCCAAAGTCTTCAAGAGACGAATAAAAACCTTGATACGATAGTGGCGATGATGAAGGAGTATTTGAGTACAAGCAAAGTTAAGCTTCTCTGGAACACCGCGAATATGTTCACGAATCCGCGCTTCGTTTTTGGAGCGGCAACGACGAGTAATGCCGATGTTTATGCGTACGCCGCCGCTCAAGTAAAAAAATCGTTAGAGATTGGTAAGGAGCTTGGCTCGTCAAATTTTGTCTTTTGGGGCGGGCGAGAAGGCTATGAATCACTGCTAAACACAGATCTAGAGTTCGAACTCGAGAATTTAGCCAGGTTTTATCATATGGCGCTAGATTATGCGAAAGAAATCGGCTTTACAGGCCAATTCCTAATCGAGCCTAAGCCGAAGGAGCCGATGAAGCACCAGTATGATTTTGATGCGCAAACGGCAATCAGCTTCTTGCAAAAATATGATCTGGCCGATCGATTTAAGCTGAACCTAGAGGCGAATCATGCGACGTTAGCTGGACACACCTTCGAACATGAGTTGCGAGTGGCTCGAGCTCACGATATGCTCGGCTCTATTGACGCGAATCAGGGGGACTTACTGCTAGGCTGGGATACAGATGAATTCCCAACCGATCTGTATGCTGTGACATTAGCGATGTACGAGATTCTTGAAAATGGCGGTTTGGCGCCAGGAGGAATCAACTTTGACGCAAAGGTAAGAAGAACCTCGTTTCAAGCAGAAGATTTGTTTATTTCTCATATCGCTGGGATGGATACTTTTGCTAAAGGGTTGAAGGTAGCTGCAAGGCTAAAAGAGGAAGGGTTCTTTTCGGCGATTATCGCTGAGCGGTATCGAACGTATAAAGAAGGGGTTGGAGCCGATATCGTTTCAGGAAAAGCAACCTTTCATTCGCTTGAAGCGCATGCCCTGACCAATCCTGATATCGTGCATACGTCAGGACGAATTGAATATATTAAAGCGCGGTTAAACGAGTATATTTTCTCAACATAAATCGCTCTAACATGACCGTGCAATGTTTAAAAAATGAGACACCTCATGGAAGCTAAAGATGACAAGGTTCATTTTTTGTGGATAGAGGTGTCTTTTTGACAGCTTGAGTTCAGACAGGAAATTTAGGCAGAGACTGCTACTCACTATGAACGGAGGATAAAGGATGGAATACGTAATTGGAATCGACCTAGGAACAAGCTCGATTAAAGCACTACTCGTCAATGAAGGCGGTGAGGTTTGCAGGGAGGCAGTGAGGGAGCTTGAACTAATTCAGGAGCGCCCAGGATATAGCGAACAGAATCCAGAGCAATGGGTTGCCCAAACGATCGCCGCCGTAAATGAATTGTCCAGCAGTGTTGAGAATCATTCGATCAAAGGGATAAGCTTCTCTGGACAAATGCACGGGCTCGTGTTGCTTGATGCACAGGGGGCTCCGTTAAGGAACGCAATTCTTTGGAACGATACGAGAACGACTGAGCAATGTCGGGAGATTGAACGGATTCTAGGTGAGCGGCTCATAACCATTGCCAAAAACAAAGCATTGGAAGGATTTACATTGCCTAAGCTACTTTGGGTGAAGCAGCATGAACAAAGGAAGTTTCAAGAGGCGCGACAATTTTTGCTGCCGAAGGATTACGTCCGCTACCGCTTAACAGGTAAACTGCACATGGACTATTCCGATGCGGCCGGGACCTTGCTGCTTGATGTGGCAAATAGGCGGTGGAGCACGGACATATGCGAGGCTTTGGCTATTCCGGAACGATTATGTCCACCATTAGTCGATTCCGCTGACTTTGTCGGCCATTTATTGCCTGAAGTCGCTGCCGAACTCGGTTTATCAACGGAGACAAAGGTATTTGCTGGTGGTGCCGACAATGCCTGCGGCGCACTCGGTGCGGGAATTATTGCTCCCGGTTCAACGCTATGTAGCGTAGGAACCTCAGGTGTTCTGCTTAGCTACCACCAAAAAGAAGAGCACGATTTTCAAGGAAAGCTGCATTATTTTAACCATGGGATGAAGGATGCTTGGTATGTCATGGGTGTGACGTTAGCAGCCGGTGACAGTCTGAGCTGGTTTAAAAAAGCCTTTGCTGATGAGGTTTCGTTTGAGCGATTGCTAGAAGAAATGGCCGAAGTTCCGCCTGGCGCAAGGGGACTGCTGTTTACACCGTATATTATGGGAGAGCGGACACCATACGCTGACTCGGCCATCCGCGCTAGCTTTATCGGGATTGACAGCTCTCATCGGCGCCTGAATTTACTAGGGCTGTTCTCGAAGGCATTACTTTTTCGCTGAGGGATTCACTCGAGCTGATGCGAGGCGAAGGGGGAAAGGAGATTGATACGATTGTATCCATCGGCGGCGGTGCAAAAAATGAGCACTGGCTGCAAATGCAGGCAGACATTTTTAATGCGACGATAGTTAAATTGAAGAGTGAGCAAGGTCCTGCGCTCGGGGCAGCAATGCTTGCGGCTGTTGGGCATGGCTGGTATTCCACGATGGAAGAATGCGCTGCCGTTTTTGTAGAGAGTGAACGCCAATTTTGGCCTGCTTCCGCTCAGGTAGAAAAATACGGGGAAGTGTATGAGGTCTACCAGCAAATTTATGAGCAGACGAAGGACATTAATGAGAGATTGCGCTCATTTCGCTAAATCACGATGATTTTTCAGTGCCTTTTTGATAAACTATTCCATAAGTCGTCATCAATTGAAGACAGCTTGAGATTGTATTGAAAAAGGAGTTTGAGGATGAGCTATGCAGTCGGAGTTGACATTGGCGGAACAAAGGTAGCGATTGGTGTTGTAGACCAGCAAGGTGAAGTGAAATCGAAAAAAATCATCAAAACGAATCTAGAAATTACGCCTGTCGAGCTTTTATATGAGGTCATTGCGGTTGTGAAACAGCAGCTGCGAGAACTAAAAGTGCACGAGTCGGAGGTGGCAGGGATTGGAATCGGGGCTCCTGGGCCGGTTGATGTGAAAAAAAAGGGATGATTACGAATCCACCTAATTTACAAAATTGGCGCGACGTTCCCGTGGTTGAACAAATTCAAGATCACTTTACCGTCCCTGTTCTATTCGAAAATGATGCTACCGCAGCTACTTTGGCTGAAAAGTGGCTCGGGGCCGGGGTAGCCAATGACGATTTTATTTATTTAACTGTAAGCACCGGTATCGGAGCGGGAATTTTCAGTCAAGGGAAGCTCATGAGCGGTGCTCGCGGAAATGCGGGGGATGTCGGACATATTGTAATTGATCCCGCTTATGGTCAATGCGTTTGCGGACAGTTCGGATGTTTTGAAATGATTGCTTCAGGGACGGCGATTGCAAGATTAGGTTCGGAGGCCGTCGGGAAAACGCTAACCACGAAGGAAGTCTTCACATTGTATCACAAGGGTGATGCTGCAATCGTCGCCTTAATCGAAAAAACGTTTGAAAAAATCGGAGCGGGCTGTGTGTCTTTAATCAATCTGTTTGACCCGGAGAAAATTGTGATTGGCGGCGGAGTCTCAAAGGTAGGAGAGCCTCTATTTTCTGCCGTACAGCAATATGTTAGCCAATATGCGCTAAATCCATCAGGACGAAGCACAGAAATCGTTCCGGCTGTTCTCGATCAGGATGCTGGATTTATCGGCGCGGCAGCACTAGCTTTCAAACATAAGGGAGATATGTAGAAATGGAGATGGCGAAACTGAGAGAACCATTATTTTTGCA
This sequence comes from Bacillus sp. JCM 19058, assembly GCA_001310555.1. The sequence continues at coordinate 44,305 of BAXO01000021.1, read as the reverse complement.
GCCGGTATTTCAGGAGCGAATTTGGGGCGGAGATAAGTTGAAAAGCGAATTCGGCTATGAAATCCCGTCGGCTAAAACCGGTGAATGCTGGGCGATTTCTGCGCACCAAAACGGCATGTGCGAAATTAAGAACGGACGCTTAAAAGGCCAAACGCTTGCTGACGTTTGGACAAATCATAAGGAGCTATTCGGCAACGAGACGGGGACTGAATTTCCGCTACTTATTAAAATTCTCGATGCGAATCAGGATTTGTCGGTGCAAGTGCACCCTGATGATACATACGCCGCTGAACGCGAAAACGGTCAGCTAGGAAAAACAGAATGCTGGTACATTATTGACTGTGAAGAAGGAGCAGAAATTGTTTACGGTCACCACGCTAAATCGAAGGAAGAATTGGCAGCGATGATCGAGCAAGGGAAATGGGACGAATTGCTCCGAAAAGTAAAAGTGAAGCGCGGCGATTTCTTTTTTGTCCCGAGTCGAACGATCCATGCGATCGGAGCGGGGATCATGATTTTGGAAACACAGCAAAGCTCTGATTTAACGTATCGAGTGTACGATTACGATCGAACCGATGACGAAGGGCAAGCAAGGGAGCTCCATATTGAGCCGTCCATTGAGGTAACGGCTGCTCCTCATGAGGATGCGACGGCCGATGCCATCGTCGATCAACGTTCTGGCTTAAAGAGCAAACGCCTGAAGTCGTGCGAATATTTTACCGTTTACCACTGGGATTTAAACGGAGAAGCCAATGAGAATACATCCGGCCATTATTGGCTTTGCAGTGTACTGGACGGTGCGGGCAAGATCACGATCGACGGACAATCGTATTCGTTTGCAAAGGGAGATCATTTTATCGTGCCGACGACGGTTACGACGTATCAGTTAGCAGGTCAAGCAGAGCTTGTCGTTTCCCATACGTGATAGCAAAGGGATATCGCTTTTTTTTGTGCGCTCGCTCATACGACAAGCGAGACTATGTCGGCAATAGCTAAAGTAAAGGAGCAGGGGAAAACCCTGCTCCTTTAGTATGACTTGTGATGATCTCAATTGACTTCCACTTTATATCCTGCTCAATCGTTTGGAAAAGTGAGTCCGAATTGCTGACGCGCTTCGTCCATTATCTGAAGTGAGGCGAGGGAATGAGCGTGGCTGTTTGTACTCGATTCAGTCTTGCCGTGCTGAATCAAGTCAATAAACTCCTTGACCTCATAAAACATATCATTAGGAAGCTGTGGGACAGTAATGTCTTCCTTAGTTCCATCCCTGTAATGAATGCTAATCCCTTTCATTGTACTAAGCTTGTCGATGACAATACTCCCATCCTCACCTTGAATTTCCGAAGGGAGCGATGAGTTTGTAATTTTTGAATACATGATTACAGCTTCTTTTTCAGGATATTGCATTAAGAGACTACCTTCCCCGTCGACTCCCGATTCGAGCATGTATGCATGTGCCTTGATTTGCAAAGGACTGCCGAATAGCACGACAAGCGATAAATGCAGTAGATTCCTAAATCCATTAAGGCGCCGTTGGCAAAGTGGGGCTGAAAAGCATTCAGAACCGTCCCAGTCTTGTAGGCGTCATAACGGGAGGAATATTGGCAGTAGTTCGCGACATAACGACGAATCGTACCGATTTTATGAAGGTGCTCAGATATTCTTTTAAAATTAGGAAGCAGCGTTGTTTTTAATGCTTCCATTAGAACGACATGATTCGCTTTTGCCGTGCGCGCCATTCTTTCAAATTCAACGGCATTAGCAGCGATCGGCTTTTCACAAAGGACATGCTTGCCATGCTCCATCAATAAAATGGCTTGCTCGGCATGGAAAGAATTCGGGCTGGCGATATACACTGCATCAATTGCGTGATAGTCGGCAAGCTTGTTCAAGTCGGTGAAGATCGTATCGACGGAATATTTCGTAGCAAACTCATTCGCTCGCTCTATCGTCCTTGAATAAACAGCGACTAGCTGAAACTCATCTAGCTGTACTGCTGCCTCAATAAAGCGATCGGTTATCCAATTTGTTCCGATGACGGCAAATCGTATCATTACTCTCACCTCTAGTTTGAGCGGGTGTTCATCGCCCATTTCTCAATATCATAAAAACCGAGTCGCTTGTAAATACGCCCAGCATCAGGATTATCGTAAAACAAACAAAGAGTTTTTCCTTCCTTGAGTATATCGTGGCACAATTGATTTAAGCACCGACTGGCAAAGCCTAAATTTTTGTAATCGTGAAGCGTACATACACCAATAACCATTGCTGCCATTGAGTTTTCAGCAGCAGTCGAGGCGGCGGAAACGATTTGACCGTTTTGGCGAATGTAGTACGTACGGCTCGTTCCATTCTCCATGCTGCGCTTTTTTTTCTTCGACTGTGCCGATATCCTCGAATTCAGGGATTTGGCGATAAAGCTCTGTCAATTCCTCGGCGTCTTCAAGGGTCGCTTCGTAACAAGCTCATCCTTTGACGCGGACAATTTTGTGTCGCTATCACATTTGGCGTAAAATAACGTTCGTGTTGACGCCAGTTCATCGGTCAAAAAAAGGCGTCATCTGTGACGTCACCTGTAACAGTCCAGAAAGCATGATGGAATTTTGATCCGTTTTTATAATAGCGGCAAAGCCTTCCGCATTAAATTGGGATTCGGCATAAGGAATGTAATTTCCTTCATAGTTCAACAGAACAGCTCGTAACTGTCCATCGTCAGCGAAATCACCCCAAAGCTGTTGAAAGGGCTGATCGTAACCGTACGCTTCAATATCTCCGATAATAAATAAATTTTCGGCGGGTCGCTTCGAAATTAAAGCGATGCAAGTCTCATGGTCTCGTTCTGTTAAACGTCGAATCATTTCACATGTCTCCCTTCCATTCGCTTTACGATTACCAGTAGTTTAGCATAAGATCGCTCACCCAGGGAGGTTGAATTATTTTTTCATCTGGCTGAAATTGGCGAAAGACTGGTTTGATATCGAGCACAGGTGTTCCCGATATAGCATCCAGCTTAGCTACAGTTAGTCTATTTTTTTTGAACGTTAATCAGCTTGACGGTTGTTAATCCCAATTGATTCGGCCGGTTTTTGCCGCGCTGGGCAAATATGCCGACCTTAGGGTAGCTTTTCTGATGACGCGGGTGTCTTGCTCCTGTCTCGATCTGTTCTTTCGTCACACGGTCGAAATAATATATGATTTCCAGATGGGAAAACTCCTCGATTCCATATAATGATTCGGGCGGATAAGCATCTGTGAGCTCAATAACAGAGGTGACACTTTCCCAATTATCGTCCACAATAGCCCTGCGCCTGTTTTTAACATAAGCAATCGGTTGAACGGTAAACATTGCAAGCCCTCCCTTACTTTGTTGCACACCAGACGGTCCAAGGTTCGATTTCTACGAGCGGCCATTCAATCTCAACTAATGGCTGTTCGATTCGTTGCCAAAGTTGGACTAATTGTTCATCATCAAGATGATGCAAAAGGGAACGACCTCTCCGCTCAAGAATTTCATTTTGTACGGCTCTCAGATTTGCATTAGATTTGCGTGGTTCCCATAAGGTGTGCGAGTGAAGCGTGTGAAAGCCAGCTGTTTTTAGAGCAGTGATTACTTGCGCGTGGGAATGCCGTCTTTGCTCTTCGATTTGAGCTAAAAACGGGTGAACCTCATAGAAAAAGCCACGCAAATGTGTAACCGAGCCGGGATGAAAGCAATCCTCCAACGTCCGATCCTGAATGAGCAGCAGACCATCATTTTGTAGCACTCGACGGGTTTCCTGCAACGTTGGCTGCAGCTGTTGAAGGTGATGAGTAACCGCACGCATCATAAGGAAATGAGCAAACTGATCAGGTAGACCGGTTTGCTCAGTCGTGCCGAGCTGAAAGCTAATTTGTTCAATGTCCTGACATCGTTTCTTTGCTTCCTCTAGCATGACAGTCGAAAAATCGATTCCGACAACAGAAGTAAAGCCAATGTCAGCCAACGCTTCCGTATAGATCCCCCCACCGCAGCCTAAGTCGACGGCGACGGAAGCGCTAGGTTGCTTTGTTTTCTTGGCCATTTCCCGCCATTCGGGAGAAGCCGCTCGTAAGCTATAGCTTTGACGGTGCTCAGGGTTATGAAAAAAATTCAGTCATATGAATACCCTCCTAAAATGGTTGTACAATCTTTTGAGAAAGTCGTAAGAATGTGCAGTATTCAGTTAGGGGCTGCAGACGTACGCGCAGCTTTCACTTCTCGCCGGTTCTCTAAACGCGACTTTGTGGTCGTAGCCCAGTCGAATTAGTAGCCGCTTCAGCTTGAAGAAGAACAAGAGTCATTCATCTGCAGGAAGCAAAAAAATGCGGCAAAAAGCTAGGCTTGTAGCGGTATATGAACGTGTATGTCACGCTGAATCGTCGTATTAGATGGGCTCTACTTTTTTTCCACTTTGGTTAGGAGGCGTAGTAGATGCTTCCGTGATAGTTTCCATAAACAGTATCCTTTTCATTTTAGTAGTACCATCGAAGCTGCAAATGAGGCAGACTGATGGATATAAATGGAAATCCTTATTTGATGGTCTTTGTTGCTCACTTCGTGTAGTCAGTAACAACCTTTTAAAGCTCATAGCTGCTCAAAAAATAACAAAAATGTGGTACGGTATTCCACAATCGCGCATCGACTTTTTGAATAATCCTTGAGATGGGCAATGCGATTAGCAACTTATATTGATTCTCCTATTCACTTTACCAAGATAGTTCAAGCCTTTTTAAACTCGTTCTTCAAGACACCCATAATAATTGAATCATGATATTCTCCATCATAAAATAGTGCATCTCTGATTATTCCTTCACGTATAAACCCGAGCTTTTCGTATGATTTGATTGCTCTTTGATTGAATGAATAAACATCTAATCCAACTCTATGCAGGTTCAATTTGTCAAATCCATAACTTAAGAGCAAAGACATTGCTTTGGTACCATAGCCATTTCCTAAAAATGCTCGATCGAATACGGCAATGCGAACAACAGCCCTTCGATTTTGATGGTCGATATCCAACATAGCCATTTCCCCGATAGGTTGGCTATTTTCTTGCAAGCATATGATGAGATCGATCCTGGTATTGTCTGTTGATACGTTCTCAAACCACTTTTGAACTCCGGAACGACTAAATACAGTCTGGGTTCCTGTTAGTTTTCTTCCTTCTTTATCCCAAAGGGTGGAATATAATAAATCCAAATCTTCATTCTCTATTGGTCTTAAATAAATTCTTTTCCCCTCCAGGAATTTAATTGGCTCATATTGTCCCATACTTTTCGTGATAATCACCTTCCTATTTTTTTTCTGGATTTTTTGATCTTCTAAAGGTAGACCTATTCATTCATATAATAGCAAATCCACTAATTATTACTAGAATATTCGCTTTCATCATATCTGAATGGCTGATAATGCTTTGTTTCGACATCCACAACCCATTCATACCAGTGCCCCTTTATAAGCGTCAGGGTGTGCAAAATGTAGCAAATTAGTCTCAATAACGCCCACACCTGGAAAAACGCTATGACCGTTCCTTGGGCTATGAAGCCAATTCTTAAACTCTATCATTAAGACTCTCCTATAAAATTTGAAGTAACTCGTTAGCGGAAATGTCAATTTTTTTTAGCACTGCTGATAAATTCAGGAACATCCCGTTCAACTGATCGTTGACGCACTACTCGAATTGTCCAATGCATGACTTTGTTCTCCTCTTTCATCGATGAAGTCAATCTTCTCCATACATGTTTAACTTAAGTTGTATTCAACCTTGAATATCGCGTTGATTGTAAAACAGAAAGCCCAAAAACATCAGAACTGCGGCGATCACAATCATTATCGAAACAGTGCTATCCCCACTTCATCAATTGGCATCACATTTAACGGTGATAATTTCACCACCCATTCTGGAAATTGAAACAACTGACCCATACGGCTATCACAAGAAAGTATACTAACAGAAGCCAATTTAGCCCTGTCCATTTTGGAAAAATTCCGATTAACAGTGTCGAAATGCCAATCATGACTGCTATCGCAGGCATATACACAAGCGCACTTCCCAAAATCATACGGAACGATGCGCCGTTATCTATCGTCACCATCGCTGCCGTTCCCAAGCCGACCGCTGCCAGCATAAGTAAAATAAATCCACTAACCAAAGACAAAATAACATAACTTCCCATCAAACGCGTACGAGACACAGCACTACTCAAAAAAATGTTCAGTACGCTGTTGATGTTCTTCGCTTTCCAACTTGTGTAAAAACAACAGCGCAGGAATCGTACATACCGCAGAAATCAATGACATTAACATCGCTAACAACTGTTCCGGAGTCGAGGCATGTGTTACCGAGCTAAAAAATCGTCTATCGCCGTATCGCTGCCTGCAATGAAATTCTCCAAATCCCCAACGAAAGCCGCTCCTAAAATAAACATCGCAATCATCCAGATGATCAGTTCGTATGAAGCAGTCGCAATGATAGTCCGAAGGGACCTTTCAGAAAAGATGAAGCCTCGCGACGTCCTGGGCGAGATGGCAAAATTCCAGATTCCAAATCTCGGTTCGCATTAAAAACGAAAGCCAGTATAATCAGAAGAACGGCTATAGCCAGTGTTAAAAATAAAGGCCATACATAGTTGTTCACATATGCTTCCGTTCCCGTTATCCAACCGAATGGAGACAACCACGACAGATTTTCAACATTCACATCTCCGATTGCTCGGATGATAAAAGCTAACCCAAAAACGGTAAAAGCCAAGCCCATCGTTCCGCGTGAGCTCTCCGATAACTGAGCACACAAAGCAGTCATTGCTGCAAAAAAAATACCGAAGACACCCAGAGCTGCACCATATAATAAAGAACCTTGTAAATCCATACTTTGGATTTGTAGTAAATACAGCCCATATCCGATCAGAACAGCCATTACAACATTTAGTCCGCAAGCTACAATCAACGTTGCATTCAAATTAGACACCTTGCCAGTTGGTAACGAAAGAACCAGCTCAATACGCCCTTTTTCCTCATCCGCTCGTGTATGGCGTGCGACGAATAATATGTTCATAATGCCAACAAAAATTGCCGTTATGATTAACATTTGATGTGCCATTATCGCGCCAAACGTATAATTATCCAACCCATATCCTACACCCACTAAGGCCGTCGAGAACGGATCATTGCCCATATCTTGGGCAAGATTTTGACGATCTTCTACTGTTGGAAACAGATAAACATATGAGAGAGCAGCAACTACGGAACTTAGTATCAATGCCGTTAGCCAAACTGGAATCCGCAGACGATCCCGACGTAAAATAAAGCCCACAAGCTGTCCCGTGTTATGATAATTCCACTTCATCAATAATTCCCCTCACCTTCATAGTGCCGCATAAACAAATCTTCCAACGTCGGTGGCGCACACTCTAAACGAACCACCCCGTACGAACTCACATAGCGTATTATATCGTCTAGTTGATCCGCATCGACCTGGAATCTCACTTCATTCTCATCTTTTTCAAAGTCATGAACGCCTTTCAATTCACGCATATCAGGAAGCGGTTCTTTAGTTTCCAAAACAAGCTGAATACGCGTCAAATAGCGGAGTTCGCTCAACGATCCGGATTCGATTATCTTCCCTTGACGGATAATGCTGACCTTATCACACAATTTTTCAACTTCAGACAAAATATGACTTGATAACAATACACTCTTGCCTTCTGCCTTAGCTTCGGCAACACATTGTTGAAAAATCTGTTCCATCAAAGGATCCAGACCAGAAGTCGGTTCATCTAAAATATATAGATCGGCTTCGGAAGAAAAAGCGGAAATGAGAGCAACTTTTTGCCGGTTTCCTTTGGAATATGTCCCACACTTTTTGGAAGGATCGAAATTAAATCTTTCAATCAGCTCTTCACGTCGCTCTTGTGAGTTGTGCCCCGCAGTTTCATAAACAAGTCAATCACTTCGCCACCAGTCAAATTCGGCCACAAATTTACATCTCCTGGAACATAAGCAATCCGCTTATGAATTTCCACAGCATCTTTCCAGGCATCCATACCGAAGATTTGTGCATGACCTTCATCCGCCTTTAAAATGCCAAGCAAAACGCGGATCGTCGTCGACTTACCTGCGCCGTTCGGCCCGATAAATCCTAACACTTCACCTTTATCTAATTCCAAATTCACACCGTCCAGCGCATTCAACGCACCAAAACTTTTTTTTAATACTATGAGCTTTTAGCATTCTCATACCTCTCCTCCTTTACTTATAAAAACATTGCTCCAACATCACCATTATTTATGAAGATTTTCCTTGTCAATGTTCATCACTAGTTAAATGGTTAATGATTCATGTCACTAACCATTATATTCTTCACTTTGATTTTGTCAAGAGGTGGTTTCATGATAAATAAATGAGCGATTGCAGCTTGGAGCATTTGACTTAATAGCTATATAAGTGACATCCAGCCCGATAAGGTGCTTCTTTTCTCGAAGTGGCAGTTAGCCATGCGCTCATCGACTCCAGTACATATTTTTACGGCATACAAGCGTTTGATAGATGATATTAGACGAAGTCTATTGCGATAGTTTTTCGGCTTTTAAAGTACTGAATGTGAGCAGCAGCTTGCAATAAGAGAAATAATAGGTCATATTAATTATTACAAAAGTACCTATTTTACTAATGGATCTGGATCGCTTGTACGATATATAAAATATAAGAAGTGGAAGAAGTCTATAAAATCGCTCTAAGGAGGTAGAAATCTATGGCTTTTCCCTATAAAAAGGCTCTAGTAAAGAAAAAGAAAGAAGTGGATGAAAGCTTGAAAGTACAAGCAAGCTCTTTATCCGTATTATTTGAACCGCCAACCGAGGATGTAAAAAGTCAATTAACGATGCTGCAATTTACCGTAGACGATTTAAAGATCATGAAGGCTTTGCAGCCAATAGTAAGTAAACATTTGGATGAGGTCACGGAACATTTTTATCAAGTGATTACTCAGCAACCATCATTGCTAAATATGATTGAGGCCAACAGCGAGGTAGAGCATTTGAAGCAGCTCTTAAAGACGCATGTTTCTGAATTGTTTGCGGGAGAAATTTCTGCAGAATTTATCGAGAAACGGATCAGGATTGCCCAAGCTCATGTGCGAATCGGCCTTCAAAATAAATGGTACTTGGCAGCTTTTCAGCATTTGCACAACTGCCTAATTGCTTGTTTGGAGCAAGAAATTCATCATCCTGAAGACCTCCTTTTAGCTGTTAAAGTAATTGGCAAGTTTTTCTGCTTGAGCAGCAGCTTGTTATAGAAACGTATGAGGTAGAGCATACCAAGGTAATGGAGGAGCAGGAGAAGAGGAGCATTGACTTTATTTCGAAACTATCGGTATACGCCGTTGAATTGGCAGCAATTTCAGAACAGACGGATGCTGCGATTAAAGGTCTGGCTAATCAAGCGGAAGCTATTGAAGGCTTGGCTAAAGAAGGGGCGGAGTTTGCTATGACTGCCGAATCGTATTCCGAAAGCGGGAAGACACAGGTTAGTGAACAGAGCGAAATGATGGAAACGGTCATGGAAAGTGTAAGAGAAATTGCGGAAGGCTCAACTAAGCTAGCGTCCTTTTCGAGTGAAATTAACAATGTCATTGATATTGTCGGTAAAATTGCCGAACAAACTAATCTGTTAGCGCTAAATGCTTCGATTGAGGCTGCTCGAGCGGGCGAATATGGAAAAGGCTTTGCCGTCGTTGCGGACGAAATTCGTAAACTGTCGGAACAAACAAAAACGTCGACAATTAACGTTGCTGATTTGATAAAACAAACCAACGATCAAATTTCGACCGTATCGAAATCGATGCTTCGCGTCACAACACTTGTTGAAAAGGGGCGAGACGGGATGGAAGCAACCGAGCATTCCTTTACGGAAATTTGGACGACGATGAAAACATTAAAGGAGCAAAATGAAAAAAATAGAAAAAGAGCTTAAAGGTTGATGCAAGTAATTGAGGAAGTTAATCATGCGTCCGGAGAAGTAGCAAATTCGGCTGAGACATTAAATCATTTCAGTGAGGAATTCAACAAACAACCATAATGCAATTCACATCTCAACTCCTCTCAATGCTAATTATTTGCCGAACGAAAGCCATCCAGTATCGCCGAAAGCGTTACGGATGGCCCGTTTGGAGAGAGTCAACCATTAATGACCGCTCCGCCATTAACATGGATCATTTGCCCGGTAACATAGCTTGAATCCTCCGAAGCAAGATACACGTATGCCGGAGCTAGCTCCACCGGCTGCCCGGGACGCCCCATCGGCGTGTCAGTTCCGAATTTAGTGACGTCGCTTGCCGGAAACGAAGCGGGGATTAACGGTGTCCAGATTGGCCCGGGAGCAACACCGTTTACACGGATACCCGCTGAAGCCAAATTTTGCGAAAGTGAGCGTGTGAAAGCGACAATTGCCCCTTTTGTAGCAGCATAATCCATTAATACCGGCTGCCCTTATACGCGACGATCGATGCTGTATTAATAATCGAGCTCCCTTGCTTTAAATATGGCCTTGCAGCTTGAACGAAGTAAAACTGAGAATAGATATTAGTTTGGAACGTACGATGAAGCTGATTGGCAGATATGTTTTCAATGCTTTCTTGATAATGCTGCTCAGCAGCATTATTGACGAGAATGTCGAGTCGGGCAAACGCGTCAAACGTCTGTTGAACGGCTTGATGGCAAAACTGTTCATTGCCGACATCACCGCTAATTACTAAAGCTTTTACCCCTTGCGCTTCAACGATCTGCTTCGTTAACTTAGCATCCTCATGCTCATCAAAATAAACGATGCTGACATTGGCTCCTTCCTTTGCGAAAGCTAAAGCAACGGCCCGGCCAATCCCGCTGTCTCCGCCCGTAATGATTGCTGTCTTTCCAGTCAGTTTGCCGCTTCCGATATAGGATGGGTTATCATAAATGGGTCTAGGATTCATCTGCTCCTCGATTCCAGGCTGCTTGATTTGCGTTTGAGCGGGCTGGCCATTGGTTTGGCGCTGATTTAACTGTTGTTCCAGCATTGACATTCCCCGAACACTCCTTTATTATGATGAACTTTCGCCTATTGTGTGATTTGCCCGGTATTTTATACGCTTGACTGTCACGCCCGCCGTTTTCACTGAAGAATAGATGAATTAAAAGAGCGAGCGGTACAGGTTGAATTGTTATGGTATAATTCAGTTTAGAATGAAAAAAACCAGCGCTTTAGTCTGCATATAGAAAAGAGAGGGAGATAAGAAAATGTCAAAACAGCAAATTGGTGTCATTGGTTTAGCCGTTATGGGCAAAAACCTTGCGATGAATATTGAGAGCCGGGGGTATTCCGTCGCGGTTTTCAATCGTTCTTATGAGAAAACGGAGCATTTTTTTTGAAAAATGAGGCAGAAGGTAGAAACTTTACCGGCGCAAAAACGATTGAGGAGTTTGTTCAATCGCTTGAGAAACCCCGTAAAATATTGCTGATGGTTAAAGCAGGAGGAGCAACAGATGCAACGATTGCTTCGCTGAAGCCATTGCTTGAGCAAGGCGACATTCTTATTGATGGCGGCAATACGTATTACGAGGATACGATTCGCCGTAATCAAGAACTTGAAGAAAGTGGGATTCACTTTATCGGAACTGGTGTATCCGGGGGAGAAGAAGGAGCGTTAAAAGGTCCTTCGATTATGCCTGGTGGACAAGAGGAAGCGTACCAGCTCGTAGCGCCAATTTTTGATGCGATTTCAGCGAAAGTCAATGGCGAGCCTTGTAGTACTTATATCGGACCAAACGGTGCAGGCCACTACGTGAAGATGGTTCATAATGGGATAGAGTACGGGGATATGCAGCTCATTTCGGAAGCTTATTTTATCTTGAAGCATGTGCTAGGCCTGACTGCAAGTGAGCTCCATGAAGTCTTTGCAGAATGGAATAAAGGAGAGCTAGATAGCTATCTTATTGAAATAACAGCGGATATTTTTACAAAAATCGACGAAGAAACAGGGCAACCACTTGTCGACGTTATCCTAGATACTGCAGGACAAAAAGGAACCGGAAAGTGGACGAGCAAAAGCGCGTTAGACCTCGGTGTGCCACTTCCGATCATTACAGAGTCCGTTTTCGCGCGTTTTATTTCAGCGATGAAGGACGAGCGTGTAAAAGCGAGCAAAATCCTTTCTGGGCCAAGCACTGTGCCATTTAACGGAAATAAGGAAGCTGTGATTGAGGCGGTTCGAAAGGCTTTGTATATGAGTAAAATTTGTTCATACGCTCAAGGCTTTGCGCAAATGCGTGCGGCTTCAGACGAAAACGACTGGAATTTGCGCTATGGTGAGATCGCGATGATTTTCCGTGGCGGGTGCATTATCCGTGCACAATTTTTGCAAAAGATTAAAGAAGCGTATGATCGCGAGCCAGCTTTAGCTAATTTACTGCTCGACTCGTATTTTAAAGCGATCGTCGAGAACTATCAATCGTCGCTGCGCGAAGTGTTAGGCTTGGCCATTTCAAATGGAATTCCTGTACCGGCATTTTCCAGCGCCTTGGCTTATTACGACAGCTATCGTACAGCAACATTGCCAGCCAATCTTCTTCAAGCCCAACGAGATTATTTTGGGGCTCATACGTATCAGCGTACTGATAAAGAGGGAGTATTCCATACCGAATGGTTTGAAAAATAAGCGGAATTATTGAGCCCTGTCGCACGTGAGACAGGGCTCATGTACTATTTGTTTCTTTTGAAAGGAAAGCCGGCGCATTGAGGAGGTTATAAATTTGCCCGCTTAAATCAAAGTGGAGGAGAATCGTAAAGTCATCGCATTTTTAGGAGGAAGAAAGTATGAAGACGAATGGAATTAATCATTTACTGTTTTCTGTTTCAGAGCTAGAACGATCGATTGCTTTTTATCAGGAAGTATTTGGGGCGAATTTGTTAGCAAAGGGAAGAACTACGGCTTATTTTGAACTGAATGGGCTATGGCTCGCTTTGAATGAAGAAGCGAATATCCCGCGAAATGAAATCCATGCCTCATATACGCATATCGCTTTTTCGATAAAGGAAGAAGACTTAGTAGCGTTTGAGGATAAGCTGAGGGAATTGAATGTCAATCTATTACAAGGGCGTGACCGCGAGCGGCGTGATAAAACCTCGATCTATTTTACCGACCCTGATGGGCACAAGTTCGAATGTCATACGGGAACCCTTCAAGATCGACTTGATTATTATAAGGACGAAAAAAAGTTATATGTCTTTTTATTAAAAAAATTACGCCCACTTCTCTCCCCATAGTTGAATCGACTCAATCACTGGCCTTAACGCCATTCCTTTTTCCGTCAGCGCATATTCAATAAGGACAGGCTTCTCTGGATAGACAGTCCGGGAAACGACATTGAGCTGTTCTAGCTCCTTCATTCGTTCTGCCAGAATCCGGTCGCTCATTTCTGGGATCTGCTCTTTAATTTCTTTAAAGCGCTTTGGCTCATCTAGCAAAACGCGGATGATCAACCCGGTCCATTTCTTTCCTAATAGATCAATGGCTTGCTCATATTTTGGGCACATTTGACTATAATCCATTTTCTTCACCTCTTTAACGAGTAGTTTACCATAGAATGAGGGGATAGATAAGCGCGAATTATAGCAGCCTCTTTTTAGCAAGCTAAATCAAGTGATGACCTGCTTTTTGGCTTTGGCTGTGCTTAAGGCACGGCTAATGAGCCTAAGTCAAAAGTTCACTATGCCTATCGCTTCAAAACACGTGAAAATATAGTATACTGAAGATAGAAAGGTTTGCAAGAGGGTGAAAAAGTGAAAATGTCAAACAAGAAACTGTTTATTATTATTGCGTCGCTTGCTGCTTTATATGGGATTTTATACTGGGTTGTCGGCCATTACATAACGACGAGATAAAATCGCTTGGATGAATTCGGAAAAAAAGTATGAGTTTAGTGCTATTAGAGGTAGCTTCTTGCTCGATCCATATCGAAGACCAGTGAAAGAAGACGATCAAAAAAGTAACTTCAAACATGATGTTACTTTTTTCTTCATTTCCCGGGGAATTATTGCGCATTTCTTAACGGTTTCCTTTTTCTGGAGGGAAGCTTAAGGATTGTTGTTGAAATACCTGTCGCGGCGACAGCGATATCGACACAATAACTCACCTCAAGTAAAGGTGGTTAATCCGACAAGTAAATATTTGTTCGAAAGCCTCATCCTCATTCCCTCACTTCAACCGTTGACAAACATGGAGATATTCATTGACGAGAGAACAGCTGCCACTGTGAAAAGCTGTTCTCCGCCCTATAGCATGTAAGATAAAAACAACGTCGCTGTTCCGAAATAAATGAAGAGAGAAAAAAACATCATTAAGCGTAGTGATGAGTGGACCTGATGCCACTGCCGGATCAACTCCGAAGCGATATAGAAGTAAGGGATGATAGTCCCAGCTAACGTACCGATAATTAATGTCAAAAGAAGAGAAATGCCGACGACAATACCGATAATCGGACCTCGCCAAATGTAAGCGATCAATGTAATTAGTACACCGCATGTTAAACCAATCATAATTCCGACACGAAGCTCGCGAAAGATTAATTTAATAACGGTTTTTTTTATCGACAACATTTGTAGCAATTCCTCGGACGACGACTGCCAACGATTGCGTTCCCGTATTTCCGGTCATGCCCGCGATCATCGGCATAAAGAAGATGAGAGCAACGACTTGCTCAAGCGTGTCCTCAAATGAACTAATAATACTCCCAGACACTAACCCGATAAACAGAAGGAGAATGAGCCATGGTAGTCGTCTGAACGCCGCTGTTGATGCTTTAGTATGAAAATCGATGTCCTTACCTGAAGCTGATAATTTTTCTATGTCTTCATTAGCTTCACGGATCACAACATCAATAGCATCATCAACGGTAACGATCCCGAGCAGAACATTATCTTGATCGACGACGGGTACCGCAATAAAATCGTAACGTTCAATAATTTGAGCGACTTCCTCCTGATCGGCCTCTACGGAAACGGAAACGACACGGCTGAACATAATATCTTCAATTTTATCTTCAATATTCGCGATTAATAAATCGCGATAGGAAACGACACCAACGAGCTTTTTTTTCTTCATTAATCACATAAAGGTAATAGATATTTTCGGAAAAGCTTGCATACTCCTTCAGCTTGTCAACTGCTTGCCGCACGGTATGGTTGGCCCGAATCCAAACGAACTGGTTCGTCATTAAGCCACCAGCAGTTTCAGCGGGGTAGCTCATTAACGTTTGAATTTGCTGTGAGTCTTCCTGTTGCATAGCATCAAGAAATTCTTGAATTTTATTGACGGAAAGCTCATTAAGCAAATCGGCCAGATTGTCGTATTCCATCAAATTCATGATTTTCGATGAACGTTCGACGCCAAGTCGATGAAGAATTTCTATTTGCATCTCATAGTCCAGTTCCTGAAGCAAATCGGCAATTTGTTCTGGCGTCAAGAAGGTCAGGAATTTATGATGATGTTTTTCAGGAAGTCCACGATAAAGCTGGCCTACGTCATATGGATGCAACTCTTCTAATATATCCTGTAGTGCAATCCGTTTACCTTCCCTCAAATATTTAATGACGAGAACAAGCATCTGAGCTTCAGTCATATTTGCGATCATATTTATCACCTCATTTCATCGTCTCTTTACTCTACAAAAAAAATAACAGTCAAAGCAATATCATTCGTTTGGGACAAAATATGAATAAGAAACATTGACAATGATAATCGATATCAATTAAGATTATGGTGAGAACGATTATCAATTATCGAGGAGGCGTTATTATGTCGTCGTTACTGATTGTCGGTGCAGATCGGTTAGGAAGTATCCCGAAAAGGCTTGAAGAGCTCGGTTTCAGTGAGATTATTCACGTAAATGGACGAAAAGCGAAGATGGTCAAGAAGGAAATTTCTATACAAGTCGATTTCATTCTCATTTTGACAGACTTTGTGAATCATAATTTAACAACCATTTTAAAAAAAAGAAAGCGTCGGTACAGCAAATTCCGATTTGCTATGCGAAACGCTCCTGGTGTTCGATATATCAGGCAATCAATCAGTATAAATTTGCTCAAACAAAAGGCGTCAAGCTTAACAAACATCTGTAAGCTGTTTGCCGATCAAGGCTGTGAAGTCGCAAGTGGGGGTGCTGCGCAGTGTTTTGATAGGTGGGAACAGTAAGCGGAACAAAGAAGGCTTCCGCTTACTTAGAATGAGGCGCGCATAGTTAGTAGGTCTACATAAAGCGAGAAATGAGACCGAAAAGGACGAGCAATGCAAAAATGATCCAAATAACTTTGCCGAATTGGCGTTGCCCAGGCTGTTTGCCTTTCCAGCGATCCGGTTTAAAACGAATTTTGCCGTCATCGGGTGCGGCTCTTCTCGCCATTGTGGGGCGGTAAGGGCTGGCACCGATCAGGAACAGCGGAGCAAGCGCAGCACCTCCGATTAGACCGAACAAATGGGCGAAGATGTTGATGTTAGGACTGACAAACGTCATAATTAAACCAATAATGATAATGGTGATGACGAGCTGAGAATTTGACTGATCCATTAAGTCTTGTCGCAAAAAAAACGAGATATACATACGCGCCAAACAGGCCGAAAATTGCACCGGAAGCTCCGAGGTGAGGGGCATAGGATTCCCCTCCTAAAAAAAATGTAGCAATGTTGGCAATAATACCAGACAATAAATAAAAGGTAAGAAACTTTGCTTTTCCTAACATTTGCTCCAGAGCTGGACCAAAAATAACGAGCGAAAATGAATTAAACAGAAGGTGCGAAACGCCAATGTGCAAAAATATCGGAGTTAAGAGCCGCCAATATTCTCCCGCAGCAACCGCGGGATTAAATCCGATCCCCATGCCTTGAATCCAAAAGCCGTAAGGGAGAAAATTCATCCAGAACCAAAGAATGATATGAATCGCCACTAGCACAGTAATTACCGGGTAATTTTTTCTAAAGGTATAGAAGCTTTCGTTTCGTAAAAACATCTTGAACCCCCTGCGGACATAAAAGTCATTAGTCATATTATAGCAAAAATGCAGATGATCATGCTCGGTAGATGTACTCAAAGAAGTAAAAGTGCCGTTATTCTGCAGTTGAATGAATTCGATAGAAGGAGAGCCTTAAAATGATTATCGGTATTGGAATTGATTTGATCGAACTAAATAGAATCGAACGTCTATTACGACGACAGCCGCGCTTTGTTGAGCGGGTATTGACTGAGCGGGAGCGAGAGAGAAACAGGATGCTCTCGCAAAAAAGGCAGGTTGAATACGTGGCAGGGAGGTTTGCTGCAAAGGAGGCTTTCAGCAAAGCAGTAGGAACAGGTATATCTGAAGCGTATAGCTGGCAAGATATCGAGGTGCTCAATGAAGCAAATGGCCAGCCAGTTTTACGAGCAAACGTTGATGCCACCGTTCATATTTCAATTTCTCATAGCGAATCCTATGCGATTGCTCAAGTGATTCTTGAACGCTTGTCAAGCTAGTCTGCATATTGCCGAAAAGCTTGTTGTAACTCAGGGGATAGGAGGGGCTAAGAGTCAACTAGCCCCAATTTTAGCCCCAGCTAACGTATTACTAACATCAACAACAGCTCGACAACTTTTAGTGAATGGGCATAAACTGAATTAATCATTGCTGGTGTGTTGCCAAGTCGATCAACGAGATGTTCTTGGGTTGCTCCTGGCAAAGGTGTAAAGTGCACTTCATGCGAAAATATCTTAGCCATATTCCGAGTCGTGAGAAAGAATTCTTTGCCTCACGGCTCAAGCAAATCTGGCTCCAGCCCAACTACAGAACAGCCTTAAGCTATGCTGAATCTTTAATGGATGAATACGAGGGAAAATACCCTTCGGCTATTGAAATAGCCGAATCAGGTCTTGAAGATTCCCTGCCATTTTATCATTTTGAAATAAATTTAATAGAATAGGCTAACTCTAGGGTGGTCAGCACTCCCAAGGGAAGAGCTGTTGCCTATGACAACAAATCAGGCAGAGATTATGATCATCATTTTCCTGCCCTTTGTCATTGTCTCAATTATTGCTATAAACATGAAATAACCCACCTTGAGCTACCCGGCTAAGTAGGGGTAGAGGGAGCAATTTACGAAGCTTACGGAAAAAGCACTGGATATTATAAACAGTCCCTTGTCGCCGGAGATACTTGAAAAATTAAAAAAACATCTTGATAACGCTACCCTTGCTATTGGGAAAATGATGTCTGAGGAAGAAAAAGGAGCTGTCAGAAAATTATCGGGTGATGTGAGTCAATTTCATAAATAAATGCGAATATCATTAGCCGAAATATACAGAATTGTTCGCCATTTTAAGTTGCGATTGTAAAGATTGGAACGGCAGATGGTCGACTCCTACGGGAGGAAAATTACTCCATTATCGAGGCGCGATTGTGGAATAAAACTTATTTTACCCCCATCCAAAACAGGAAGGGTTTATGTGTGTTGGAAGTATTTAACTTAAACAACTTATTATTACCTTGACATTTTCTTATTGCGGGTGATGTCAGCTTCGCTGGTACCCCCTACTCTGGACATGCAAGTTGTAAATCCCTTGAAGTGTATTCTAAGTTAGCCATTACCGATCTCAGGATGAATATGAACTCGTCATCCCTGAGTCTCCAATATAAATACGAAATGACTTGAGTTGCTATCTATGTAGCTCCTGTTTAACTCCACCATAAAACCTTCCCAATCATATTCGATAAGTCCATCACTACGATATCCACTTGGCTTAGTCGTACCGTTAATTTAAAAAAAGTCAATTATACTAGTAGCCGATTTTTTATCAGGGGTCCACCCTAACAAGATAAGGCATTAACAATAAAGATCTAGGATGAAAAATTGGGTGCATATTTTCCTATAGATAGGAAAATCTACTGATATAGCGCTAATAATAGTTTTTTTTATAAAGTAAAGGCATAGAAAGGTGGTGGTTAGATTGCATAAAAAGTACAATCAATTAATTGACTTTCTATTGAATCAAAATCGAGAATATGTTTCCGCTTCCGCATTGGCTGAAATTTTTAATGTGACAGATCGCACAATTCGAAACTACATTAGGGATATTAATGAGAGTTTTAGTGGCATCGTCATTATTTCATCACCGCAAGGGTATAAACTTCTCAAAAACGATAGCCAATTTGATCAAGAGAGAATCGACTTGAATAATAAAGAAATGGAAGAAGCTCTTCTAGAGTTTGAAATTATTCAGTTCTTAATGAATGAGGAGCGGTACATCACCTACGATGAAATTGCAGACAAATTTTATTATTCGCCACAGACCATTCGCAGCCGTATACAACGACTCACAATGAATATTGATGCTTTAGGTATTGATGTTTCTATTGATACGAAAGTGTTTAAAGGCATCAAGTTGATTGGGACAGAAATGCAAAAAAAAGAATTCTGTTAGAAAGCTTTTTTTACATCAATTTCCGTAAAGAAAGAAATGTTCAAGGACTTTGTCATCAATGGATTCCGATCATGGGTGGAGCCGGACGTAATTGAAAGCGTATTTAAAGTCGTGGATGAAATCAATAAAAATGAGCAATTAAACATGGAATTCTCGATCTACAAGAAAATGACTACTCAAATCATTATCAACATCCATCAAATAAACGCTGGCCATCTTGTTACCATTCAAGATACAGAGCTAGTAAATTTGACGGGCTTTAAAGAATTTGCAGTAGCAGAAGCATTTCGCTCACAGTTACGTGAATTTGTAAATATAACAGATGATGAAGCTATTTTTCTTATCAATTATTTAATATCGTTACAGCTCGATCTGGATGACGATAAGATAAAGAATAAAGATGCACAAATTGTAGGTAAAATAGAAGCTATTTTACTTCAAGTAGAACAAACCTATCAAGTGCCTGCTTATTCAAAAATAAGGTTTAGAAATAACATTTCAAATCACATCTATCGAATAATCAATCCAGCATCGCATAATCTGCTTATCTATAACCCATTTGTAAAGGAAGCAAAGGCAGAATATTTTTTTCTCTTTTAGTATTGCATCTAATATTGCTTTACAAATTGAGAAAGAGTTTGCTGTTGAAATTCAGGACAGTGAAATTGCTTATTTAGCTTATCATATCCAAGTCATTCTCGATTCACAGGATAAAAAGAAAATAAAAACTATCATTCTTTACAGTAGAAGTTATGAGCGCACAAAGCTCATTGCTTCAAAAATTGCAACGTACTTTGGTGAACTCGAAATTTGCAAAATAGAAAAATATTCTGCGGACTATGTGTTTGATCATTCCTATTTATACATTGGAATAAATCTAGCATCTACACCGCAAACGACTGCAAATTTTATTATGGTACAAAGTGGCTTTCGAAGTATTGATATAAAGAAAATCAGATTCTTCCTTGAAGCTCAGAATTCACTCATTGAGCAGGCGGCTATTCACTGGATTAATGAGGATAGTCCTGACGAAGCAATTCGCCAACTGCTTTCGCTGAGCGGACAAGAGCATTATTATGAACCAACGATGAAAAGGGAAAGGATGTCTTCTACTTCTATAGGCAATTTAGTGGCTATCCCTCATCCTTATTTTGAAATGGAAGAGTATAAAGAGAGGGTAATTATTGGCGTTAATAAGAAAGCGATCCTGTGGGGAAATGAACTTGTTCAGCTCATTATTATTTATATTCCCGCAGCCGATATTGAACGGAATGAATACGTTTTTTTCGGAGTTTTTCCAAAAGACAAAGAGGATCGAAGATGTGAGAGAGCTTATTCACACAGCACAGGAGAAAGAATTTATCGAAGTGTGGCATCAAATATAACCAATAAGGAGAGATTACCATGCTAATGAATATGAAAGAGTTGTTAACAGTAGCATATAAAAATAATTTCGCAGTAGGTTCGTTTAATGTAGCAAACAGTGAGTTTGTCCGAGTTGTTGTCGATTCAGCTGAAGAAAAAAAATGCTCCTGCTATCATCCAAATTCATCCGAATGAGGTTGAGTTACTTGGTGATGATTTTGTTGCCTATGTCCGGGAAAGGTGCAAAAACGCAAAAGTACCTATGGTCATCCACCTTGATCATGGCGCATCTGTAAAGGATGTTGTAAGAGCCATTCGAAATGGTTTTACGTCAGTGATGATCGATGCTTCACATGCTTCGTTTGCTGATAATATCGCGATTACGAAGGAAGTCGTCAAAATTGCCCATGGCGTAAATATATCAGTAGAAGCTGAATTAGGGACGATCGGCTCAAATGAAGGAAGCTCTGAAGGTGGCGCTGACGAAATATTGTATACAGATGCCAACGATGCTAAAACGTTTGTTGAAGAAACAGGCATAGATACGTTAGCAGTTGCTATTGGAACATCACACGGCCAGTATAAACACACTGGGAAACCAGAGCTAAAGCTAGACTTGCTGGCTGAAATCAATAAAAAAGTAGGAATTCCACTCGTCCTTCATGGGGGAAGTGACAATAAAGATGAGGAGATCTCACAAACGTATCTCCATGGTATAGCGAAAATCAATTTATCAACGGACATGAAAAGTGCTTTCTTTGAGGAAATGCGGAGTTTCTTAGCTGCAAACCAAGGAGCTTATGAGCCAGACGTGATTATGCCAAGTGCACGAAAAGCGGCTCAAAATGTCGTAAAGAAAAAAAATGGATTTGTTTAATTCAACGAATAAAGCGCATCTCTATTTTTCTTAAATCCACACATGTAAGGAGGGAACAAGATGAAATTGGTCGATATTTTAACCCGTGGCAATATTATTTTGAACCTGCAAGGGGATAGCCAAGCGGCTGTCATTGATGAGTTAGTCAACAAATTAGCACAAAACGGGCTTACTACTGATCCAGTAGGGTTCAAAAAAAGCGATTTATAAAAGAGAGCAAGAAATTTCAACAGCAGTCGGATATGGAGTAGCTATTCCACATGCAAAGTCTAGCTCTGTTCCTGAACCTACTATTATGATGGGACGGACGCTACAAGGAATTGATTTCGGAGGCCAACACACAAATTTAATCTTTATGATTGCCGCGCCTGAAAATGCATCAAATGAACACTTAGAGCTTCTATCTAAGCTATCAACATTCTTAATGAGTGAAACATTTAGAGCAAAACTAATCGTGGCGACTTCGGTAGATGAGGTCATCAAAGCGATTGAAGAACAAGACCAATCACAACAAACAGACGCTAATGACGAAGCGAACTCTGGAAAATATCTAGTCGGAATTACGGCATGCATGACTGGAATTGCCCACACGTATATGGCCGCAGAATCATTGAAAGAAGCTGCTGAAAAAAAGAGGTATGAAAGTCAAAATTCAAACCAATGGAGCAAATGGCCCTGAGAATAAGCTTACCGCCGCAGATGTTCAGAAGGCAGACGCCATTGTGATTGCTCACGATGTCCAAGTAGATACTTCTGTATTACAAGGCAGACGATATGTCGATATACCTGTAAAAAAAAGCAATTAGTCATGCGGATCAATTAATTGACCAAGCACTGTCTTATAATATTCGGGACAAAAATAGTGGGAACACCGTAGAGAAAAAGGAGTCAGTGTCAGAAGAAAATACAGGATTGAATTTTTATAAGCATATTATGAGTGGAGTTTCGTTCATGATTCCATTCGTTGTTGTAGGAGGAATTTTTATAGCGATTTCCTTCATGTTTGGAATTTATGCTGCGGATCCAGAGAGTGATCAATATAATATTATTGCTCATTTCTTTAGTCAAGTGGGTGGAGAAGCGGCATTTGCATTAATGGTCCCTATTTTAGCTGGGTTTATCGGTTACAGTATTGCAGAAAAACAAGGGCTGGCTCCCGCAATGATTGGCGGTATGGTCGCTAGTATTGGCGGATCTGGTTTCCTCGGAGGAATTATAGCTGGTTTTGTAGGTGGTTTTGCTGCCAAGTTTATTGGCAAGTCTATGGCCAAGATACCTAAGTCCTTTCAAGGCTTGGTTTCCGTTTTAATTGTCCCTTTATTAAGTACGCTAATCGTTGGTGCGTTCATGTTTTTTATATTAAATACTCCAATGTCCATGCTAAATGAATTCTTGGAAAGCTTCTTAAAAGGTCTTACCGGGATTAATGCGGCTATTCTCGGCGCTTTATTGGCTGGAATGATGGCCTCTGATATGGGTGGACCGATTAATAAAACGGCTTCTGCCTTTGGGTTAGCTATGTTTGCAGCAAACATTTTTGAGCCATCGGCTGCTTTGATGGTTGGCGGAATGGTACCTCCAATCGGTATTGCGCTTGCGACAACGATCTTTAAGAATAGATTTACCATACAAGAGGCAGAAGCAGGAAAAGCAAGTTATGTGCTGGGAGCAAGTTTTATTACCGAAGGAGCAATACCTTTTGCTGCTGCAGATCCATTGAGGATCATTCCTGCCAATATAATTGGTGCTGCAGTAGGCGGAGCAGTATGTATGGCGGTTGATATTTCATTAAAGGCACCACATGGCGGTATTTTTGTTATCCCTATTGCGAGCAATAAACCACTGTTATACATTGGATGTATCCTATTAGGGTCTTTAATAACCTGCTTTCTCATTGGCTTTTTGAAAAAACCACTATCCGATAAAGACAGAAACAATGCAAAACAAATGGATTCTGTTATTTAATTGCAGCTATTTCCTGATTATACATTTATAGATATAAACGTTGATAGGTTCAACGCTTTATGCCACTCATGAAGGGGTCACCGTATCAAAACGGGAAAAATACACGCTAAGCGAATTTCAACATGAAAAGCCCGATTCCTAAATTTTGAATTATTTTCAAAGGAATCGGCTTTTTTTTGGTTGTTCAGAAAACCCCTGGCTATGCTGAACTGCACCCCAATTGTTAGACACAAACTATCAATTGGAGGTGCAGTTTCTTCTATGGTTAAATTTACGGCAAAAGTTAAATTAGAAGCTGGTCGGTATTTAGCTTTGGGATGGAATTCATCGTTTTGGTGCTTTACGTTCAATTTGATGTTGGGAAGCCCGAAAAGCTGATTGTCTTTGAGGATGCGATTGAGGTGTTTACTTATTATTTGTTGAAACAGGGTGGCGTGCAGAATGCGATCTCATGAGTATGAAGCGGGGTAAAACCGGGCGTTGTGACCCATTCCGTCAAACAAATGGTCGCAGAAAGGCATGAGGTGAAACAAGTGGTTTCTCGCGGTATATAACGACAAAGGCGGTCGGGAATTTGTCGATACGAATCGAGCTACTATGCTGCCCAGCGAAAAAAAATTGGCGAAAGGTGATGCGGACAAAGATCATTTTTTCCAGGTGGAGCTTCCGACCAAAAAGAATTGGAATGATGAGTTAAGGCGAAGTACAAACGACAAACGGCGCAGAAGGGGAACAAGAAGCAGAGCATGAACGAATATAAACGGTCGGCGTTATCCCAAAAAAACGTTTGTACTATCCAAATGTCATGAATGCAATCCAGGAGGCGATTGATGTGTTGACGGTCGGAGACTTTGTCAGAGTGCTCAAGTGGGTGTTTTTCCTTTGGGTGGGGTGGAAGCTGGCAAAAGTCCTCTTCCGCTTCATTCGTCATCGACGGATATCGCTACTTTTTACTGATTTTCTACTCCCCACTCACACAAACTTTCCAAGACAGGTAGGAGAGATATAGCTTTTGGCGTTAAACTATAGACAACTTTGGGTGGGACTTGGGGGAATTCTTCACGATGAACCAATCCATCGGTCTCTAATTCTTTTAATTGAGCACTTAATGTTCGATACGTAATCGCACCTATCTGCCTTTTTAATTCATTAAATCGAATTGATTCATTTTCAGCTAAAAGATAGATAATTACCATCTTCCACTTGCCACCAATAATAGACATTGTATATCCAAAAGGGGTATCTTGAATGTTCTTCACTTTACCTTTATATTCAGCCATACTCATATGATCACTATCCTTTCTGGTAGTATCTATCAAAAAAGTGCGTACTTTTCTTAGATTTACTTCAATTGTAAACTAGTTTATTCCAAAATAAAGGAGAGAGCATAATGACTAAAAAGACTGTACGACTGCTTATGCCCCAATGGCAGGGAGGAAATAACCCACATTATTCATTTGGAGCTGAGTTACTTGCTTGGCTTGCCCCAAAAATAATCAGCCTCTTATTGAAGTCCCGGTACAAGCTTTTGACGGGGATTCGCTTGAAAAGGAGGATGGCATGAATGGAAGAACACAACTATTTGAGCAATTAACAGCCGCACACCATCTCCTAGAAGCTCACAAGCCGGATCGGGTTGTGATGTTAGGTGGAGACTGTCTCGTGGAACAGGCACCTTTCGCCTATTTAAACGAACGATACGAAGGAAATCTAGGGGTCATATGGATTGACGCTCATAGTGATCTTGTTAGATTTGTGGGATATGACAATGGACATACACTTCCACTTGGAAATCTACTAGGCGAGGGCGACAAGCAATTTTCAAGTCTAGTAAAAACTCCACTGAAACCAGAGAATGTATTTATCGCTGGTCTAGCAACTCCATCTCAGGAGGAAGAAAAGCGAATTGTAGAAGAAATTGAAAAAGCAGGTGTTTATCCAGAGGAACCCGAGGATGAACTGATTAATAGACTAGGTATTAGAACAACTAATGCAGAGGAGCTTGCTAAAAGTACGGATTCAATAAAGAACTGGATTAAGGAAAATGATATCAAGCACCTAGCCATTCATCTTGATTTAGATGTATTAGATCCATCATCCTTTCGTTCCTTATTGTTCGCTAATCCTGATGAAGATTATAACTTCTCAGCATCTGGCTCCCTGCAACGTACACAACTGATTCGTATAATGAAGGAGCTTTCTGAAGCAACAGAAGTAGTGGGCTTAGGGATTACAGAGCACATGCCATGGGATGCTATTAATTTAAAGAAGATGCTTGAGGAATTTTCGATTCTTAATGACTGATGATCTAAGTCATTAAGCTCAAACCTTATGTCAAAAATCGAAAAATTAAAGGAGATTGATACAAAATGACTCGTTTGGCTCATAAAGTAGCGATCATAACAGGAGGGGCAAGCGGTATTGGTGAAGCAACGGCCCGTCTTTTTGCAAAAGAAGGTGCTAAGGTGGTCATTGCTGATCTCGCAAAACAGGGAGAAGGTCTGTCGGATGAATTACGCTCCAATGGATATGATGCATTATTTGTTAGAACAGATGTAACGAAAGAAGAAGATATAAAACGAATGATATCTGAAACGATAACTAAATACGGTAGACTGGATATTATGTATGCCAATGCTGGTATTGGAGATGATACGCCTGCTCATGAATTATCCTATGAAGATTGGAAAAAAGTCATTGATATCAATCTGTCAGGAGTCTTTCTATCTGATAAGTACGCAATTAACCAATTTCTTGAACAAGGGACAAATGGTGTCATCGTTAACGCAGGTTCCATTCACAGCTTTGTTTCATTGCCCAACGCAACGGCTTATTCTGCGGCAAAAGGTGGCGTTAAGCTGTTAACCCGAAATTTATGCACTGCCTATGCAAACAAAGGTATTCGCGTAAATGCTGTTTGCCCTGGTTATATTGATACTCCGTTACTGAAAGGTTCTAGTGCTGATCAGGTAGAGAGCCTAATTTCACTTCATCCGCAGGGCAGGCTTGGAAAGCCAGAAGAAGTAGCAAAAGCTGTCGCGTTTCTGGCTAGTGATGATGCAAGCTTCGTAAATGGGACAACCCTCTATGTGGACGGCGGATATACTGCCCAATAACATAAACAGCTGGGTTAAAAACCAAGGCTCATTGTAAAATCAAATGCAACAGATAAATAAACAAAACCCACAGTCATTCCTTTATGATGTAGTTGACCAAAACATACTCATTACAGGAGGATGACTATGGCTGACTCTCATGTTAACACAAAAGAGCGAACCTTTACACACCTCACTACCTTTGATCGAGGTCACATCAGACAATGGCTCAGAGATCAGTGAACTCACTCAAATTTTGAATAGGTGAAGGTGTACTACACCCACCCTTACACATCCTGTGAGAGAGCAACGAATGAGCGGCATAATGGGCTGATCAGACGGTTTATCCCGAAAGGAACATCCATGGATGTCCTGGATGATACACTCATTGCTTATGTGGAGAACTGGTGTAACACCCTCCCCCTAAAAATCTTGGGGTATTACTCTCCCAATGATCGGTATGAACAAGACATGAGAACGGTCTTCTAATTGCATATATTGGAATTTCGAGCTCTGTTGCATTTATTCTTGCTGTCGGGACCCTTTATATGGAAAAAGCGATTTAACGAATGAGGTCTGTTTTCGGCGGAGTATAACCAAGTTGTCTGCCTACTTTTACAATTTGACCCTTATGATGAAACTCATGGGTGATGGTATGCGTAAAGAGCCATAATGCAGTAAATTCCTTGCTGGTTCCATTTCCCGTTATCTTTTTCAATCCACTTCCTTCGGATTTTCGCTTATGACAGAACTTGTCGACCTGCATTTCAGACGAATAGGCTAGGGAACTGATGAAAACATACCGACGCGACGCTCTCTCGGCTTCCGCCATCGCTCGTGCCATAGCTTATGCGATAGAGCAACCAGAAGATGTCGACGTGAACGAGCTGGTTATCCGGCCCACAGCCCAACTTGCCTGACGCTATCAATAAACTTCGGATAATCGGAAAACGAGTTAGGCAGTCAGTTCTCAAAGCAATCCAACTGCCTGGTTGTTTTTGCCGAAAGGGTATGTTCGGTTTTTGGGGATTCCCGTAATGGTTCGATGTTCTTTTTCGTTGTAACCTTAAAAAGAGGTTAATTCAGCGTGGATGCAGGAATTTGAAGTTCCCTTGTTAATGGTCAAGCAGGGAGTAATAAGCTAGTCAACCTGGTACCGAAAAGATTAATCTTCTCCTTTTTTATCATTAGAAGACAACATTGACTCCAACTACATCGGACCAGCATCAGAATACGTATCGCAAAAGAATCCATATCCGAGAGCGGAAATGGATTCAATCCCCGGGGGGGATATAAAAGATGAAAGTGCAACCATCTTTTTCTTTAAGGGAACGGAGATAATTAACTTTTTAGGTAGGTGTCCACATCTGCTCCTTTTCTGGCTAGTTCTCGACATATTGCAGTGAAGCACCAAATCTAGGTGCTTTTTAATGCTTACATTAATGTAAGAGAGAGAGATAATATGTAAGAAAAATCGATTTTGCAAATGATATAAATAATATATTATGAAAAACAGATTTATTATTAGATTGCAGTAAAAGTTAAAGGGAATCCAGCATTTTTTTATTTACAATGCATCCCATTGGTTTACGCCCTTGTTTCTACTAAACTTATTTTAGGAGGAGATTTGTATGAAGAAGAAATGGTTAGCCATAGTACCAGCGATTGCGCTTGTAGCTGCGCCACTTGCCGTTCAAAACGCAGACGCAGCCTCGGAAAATGAATCAGAAAATGAACAGGTTCAACTGTCAGAGTCCTTAATAACACCAAGTTATAGCGCGATATTCGAATGGCTACCTGAAGAGCAGCCAATCGTCAAACAAGGGAGTCAAAGTTTTGAAGTGGAATTTATACAATTGATGTTAAATCACTTTGGATTTGAAACAAACGTTGATGGGATTTTTGGTTCTCATACCGATCAACAAGTTCGTCAGTTGCAAGCTGACAAAGGGCTAGCCCAAGACGGGATTGTAGGTGTTGATACTTGGACTGTATTGCAAGAAGAATATGGAGAAAAGATTTATACGGAAGAAAAAGCCATTAATTTTGCAGAAGAAGCCCTAGATAATGACGATCTTGTGTTCAGTAGAGTAAGTGGGTATCATGAGGAATCACCAGATGGTCAAGGCTTTTATAAATTGAGAGCACAAAGTCAAGATTTAATTGATAATGGAGGTAGTGGCACAGTTGGATTCTATGATGTGTATAACAATGGAGATGTCGTAGAGTCTGATCCAAATTAATTTTATCTGTTTAATCAAGCTCCAATATACTTTTTGAAAACAGTTCGTTCTGGGGTAGCTTCAGGAAAATGCGGATTTACAACGTTAATGATAGTCAAAAAAAAGAGAGAGGACAGAGTATAAAATTTCTGTCTTCTCTTAGTGAATTGTGTATTGAATAAATTGTAGGAACTGGTTATCTTTTTCAAAAAGCCTTCGTTTCTGTCCCAGGAGATTCACGAAAAAAACTCTTCCATTATTACAAAGATGATTTCAAATAACTTCTGCTCATTTAGCACTGACCTTTCAGCTTCATCCACTCAAATCACCCTTTCGATTGTGGGATTAATTATATATGAACATTCGTTCTGCGTCGGTAGGAAAGGGCAATTGTCGTATCGATATATATAACCTTTAAAGCCAATAAAAATACGTTAATCGCATTCTGTTATTACAAAAAAAGAGCGACAACGTTTAAAATAGAAAATATTTTGTCGGTATTACCATCGAACAGGATAAATGTTGTATGATGGGCATATAAAGAAGCCCACTTTAAACAGTGAGACTTATCGAAAGACGTCTACCCACGTATTATTTTTAGCCCCAATTCAGCCCCAAATAACTTACTATGCATTATCTTGCGTTTTGACTTTTTTTATACAAAATTCGAAAGCGTCGATATAATAACATTTCAAGAATTTTTATTCATTATCCTTCACCCCAAAACAACTTGTCAAGCTAGTCTGCATATTGGCCTGATTTGTCTCATATAGTTGTAGTGCGATGGGAGAGTGATCGACTTTTAAGAGGCTTGAAATAAAGCATAAAGGCACAAACAAAAATTTCTATCTTTGAATACGATATATTAGCTTTTAATACAAGCTATTATCGTCAAAACAGAGATTTTAATGCCGCGCTTGATAGATAATGTGTGGGTCTAGCGCGATCCTCTTGCGAAACCAGTCTAGCCTGAGCTCGAACTAGACAAGCGCGAATAAGCCTCTTAACTGGCTTTCTCTCTTCTTTGGCGTCAAATGAGACAAAGGGGTGAAGGCATGAAAAATGTAAGCTGGTACGCGGTCCTTGGGCTGCTATTGTCGGTGTTGCTTGTAGGCTGCGGAGAAAAGTCACAGGAATCAATCCTGAATGATCTCGATGAGAAAATCGCTGATATGACTGGTTATAAAACGACAGCAACGATGACGATGCAAACCGGACAAGAGCCGCAAACCTATGAC
Source organism: Bacillus sp. JCM 19058 (assembly GCA_001310555.1). The sequence continues at coordinate 14,049 of BAXO01000021.1, read as the reverse complement.
GTGGACGTGTGGCATAAAGCAGAAAATTATTTCCGTGTTGCGTTAAACAATCAGGAGAAGGATCAAAGTCAAATTATTTTGCGTAACGATGACGGTGTATTTGTCTTGACGCCGGCACTTAACAAAAGCTTCCGTTTCCAAAGCGACTGGCCGAAAAACAGCAGTCAGGCGTATATGTACGATTCCTTGATTGGTGATATTCTGATGGATCCTGAACGTGTTTTCACTGCAACAGACGATCACTACATTTTCCAGACGAATACGAACTATCCGAACAAGAATTTAAGTACACAGGAAATTACACTCAGAAAAAAAGGATTTGGCGCCAGCCAGGTCAAAATCATGAATAGCGATTTAGAAGTGCTCGTTCAGTTAGATTTCGCTGAGTTTGAGCTTAATCCAGAATTTAATGAAAGTGATTTTGATATGGAACGCAATATGACAGGCGAGCAATTGTCTGATGAACCGACGATGGCAGAGTCAGAGGAAGCAGAAGCGATAGTTGTTCACTATCCGATGGAAGTCCCTCAAGGGATTGAGTTTGACAGTTCCCATGAGATTGACACAGAAAATGGGACGCGTTATGTGCTTCAATACAGCGGTGAGAAGAGCTTTACACTGATCCAGGAGCGCAGCCAGGAGGTTCCGGCCATGGTTCCGGTAAATGTTACGGATGGCGAGCCTGTTGATTTAGGCTTTACGATAGGTGTAATGAAGAATGATTCACTAGAATGGAGCTATAACGGAGTCGATTTCTATTTAGCATCGTCAGATCTCGATGAAGATGAGATGATGAGTATCGCTCGCTCGGTATATGGCACCCATGAAAAATAATGCGAAAGGCGGTTCAGCTTACCCACAGAGCTGAGCCATTTTTTTTGTGGACATTCGATAAAAAAAAGATGTAATCTGAGTGCAAGCCTTTCTTTTTATACATCCACCCGGAAATAGAAAAGCTGAATTGACAACAATTGCGGGAAAAATCATAATGGACATCAGCAGTCATTCTAAACACTCCTTTTATTGGCTAAAAACTAAAAAAAACGAAGTCAATTTTGGTAGTAAGCACCACCACAATTCGCGTGGAAGAACAGGGCAAGTGAGGGTAAACGGCCTGTATGAGTGATGACTAGTAGACTTGAAGACGCCCAATTGATTGAAGCATTGCAATAAGGGCTTGCTATAAAAAATGATATAGGAAGGCGCGGCAGGATGAGAAGCGAACTCTCTCAACCGAGTTAGGCAAACTGATCGTCAGTGCTTTGGGAGAATGAAGGGAAAATCATAGGATGGTGGAGACAGTGAGGACATTTTACCGAGATACTTGGGCAGAAATAAATTTGAAGTCAATCAAAGAAAATATTAAAGCGATTAGTGCCCTATACGAGGGCAAAGATACGAAAATAATGGCTGTAGTTAAAGCAGACGGCTATGGACATGGAGCAGTGAAGGTAGCGGAGGCCGCCCTTGAGGCGGGAGCGAAGCACCTTGGTGTAGCGCTTTTGGATGAGGCGCTACAGCTAAGGAATGCGGGAATTGCGGCGCCGATTTTAGTTCTTGGAAGAACAAGACCCGAGGATGCAGTGATAGCACAGGCGAACCAAATCAAGCTGACGGTATTTCAATTAGACTGGCTTAGGGAAGCGGAGGAAGCTCTAAAGGCCACTTCGCCTTCTCCGCTTACGATTCATCTTAAATTTGATACGGGAATGGGCCGTGTAGGCATTCGTGAAAAGGCGGAGGCAGAGGCGATCGCTGTTTACTTAAAGAAGAGAGATTTGTTTCGGTGCGAAGGACTTTATACTCACTTTGCGACTGCCGACGAGCAGGAGCTTCATTATTACCATGAACAATATCAGCGCTTCGAGGCCGTTCTTGCTTGGATGAGAGCGTGTGATCTAGAGATTCCACTTATTCATTGCGGTAATAGTGCAGCAGGAATCAGATTTCCAGAGCGTAATTTTAATATGTTCCGATTAGGCATCTCGATGTATGGGTTATCACCTTCTCCCGAGATGACACCTAACCTGCCGATACGGTTAAAACCAGCATTTACGTTAAAAAGTCGTCTTGTTCACGTGAAACGCTTGCCTCAAGGGGAGGCGATCAGTTATGGTGCTACCTACCGTACATCAGAGGACGAGTGGATAGGCACGATTCCGATTGGTTATGGTGATGGCTGGATTCGCGCAAACAGTACGAAAGGCGGGTATGTTTTAATTAATGGGAAGAAAGCGCCCTTCGTCGGCCGAATTTGTATGGATCAATGCATGGTTCGTTTACCTGAAGAAGTAAAGGTTGGGACGGTTGTTACCTTGATCGGAATTGATGGTGCAGAGCGTATTACAATGGACGAAGTCGCTTCACGACTGGAAACGATCAATTATGAAATTCCGTGCATCATTAATCAAAGGGTTCCTCGCATTTATTTGAATGAAGAATAAGGAGCAGCTGGAAAACGTATGATAAAATAATTACAACATCAACTATGAGCAAAAAATTGAGAATTCCTTGGAATACGCTTTGCAATTGCCTCGAGCAAATGATATGATTAATTTTGAAAATCAACGATTAGACTTTTTTTGGATAAGTCTGACTAATTATGTAGATTATTGAGTGTCACTCTACGTTTGAGTGATGGAAAAGCTTCTTTTTTTTGTTCATTAAAAATTGTGAATACACGATTTCGAAAGCGTTTGTTGAGTGTCGGGGGTGGATGTTAAGTGTCGGAACCAGCTAGAAAGCAAATTGTAGTCGAATTACCACAACATTTGGTGAACGAGGTGGATGGAGTGCTCGAAAAGGAAAACGGCAATTACAGTGAATTTATTTCACAAGCAACAAAGATGTATCTTCGAGAACGAAAAAAAACGTCAAATTCGAGAGACGATGCAGCAAGGGTATATGGAAATGGCAAAAATTAACCTAACCATTGCATCAGAAGCTTTTCTTGCTGAGGAGGAAGCAGAGCATACCCTCGATCGCTTAGTTAGTGGGGTGTAGCCTTTGAATGTGAAAAGAGGCGACGTATACTTTGCGGACTCTCACCTGTTGTTGGCTCGGAGCAAGGTGGTGTCAGACCGGTACTTGTCATCCAGAATGACATAGGTAACCGATTCAGCCCGACTGTCATTGTCGCCGCCATTACTGCTCAAATCCAAAAAGCCAAACTGCCGACTCATGTTGAGATTAATGCGAAACGCTATGGCTTTGACCGCGATTCGGTCATTTTATTGGAACAGGTTCGAACGATAGATAAGCAACGACTGACAGACAAGATTACCCACTTGGATGAGGACATGATGAGCCAAGTGAATGAAGCCTTATTTATTAGTTTAGGACTTATTGATTTCTAAAAATTGAATCATTGAGACTCCGCATTTGCGGGGTTTTTTTGACGTTTTCTCGAGTGGCCAAACTTCAGATTGTGCAGGAATCATTTGGTTTGGACCAGCTCCTGAGTCTAAGGCACTTTATGCGAAAAGTGAGGTCTGTATGCGAATTTTATCATTCACAAAATTTCAACAGGTTTTTCAAGATTTTAGTCGAAAAAGTTAACGTACACGGATATTGTTCAAAATGTTAAGTGAATTCCTCAAATATAAGACATAAATCTTGTGAATTTGTCGGTTCACTTTGCATCAGATCCGTGCTCGTGAAATAATGGATTAAAGGATGGAGATGTTGGGGAAGCGCATTAGTAACAATTATACGATGAATTTGGAAGAGATGTGTAGCAGGACGATTATTTACAACTTATTTCAGATTCCGGTTATGAAAATACAATTAAAGATTTCGTGCCGGAAGGACTCGTTTAGCGCCGAGTATTGTCGAGCTTGAAAATATGTCGAATTTTATCGGCCCAAATCGGTTTATAACGAGCATTCGACCGGCTGTAACGATATGGGACTATGCTCGAAGATGGAGTCAAACTGCTCTTGATATGGAACAAGGTCTTGCGGTGCTATAGCAGGAATTGGAGGGGTGAACAAATGGAGACCAAGTCCTGTGTAGAGGTGAAAAATGAATGGAGCATTGTCGTGGCGAGGCAAGCCGGGCGAAGGCTTTCTAAGAAAATAGGCTTCGGAAGCGTGGAACAATCTCGAATAACAACAGCTATTTCCGAGCTGGCTCGCAATATATATTTATATGCTAGCAAAGGCGAAATAACAATAAAAATGATCGAGAGTGCTGGAGAAAAAGGACTGAGAAAAGGGATCGAGATTATCGCTAAAGATTCTGGACCAGGTATTGCCGATATTAAGCAAGCGATGGTGGACGGGTTTTCGACCTCATGCGGGTTAGGGGCAGGCCTTCCAGGCGTCAAGCGGCTGATGGATGAATTTAACATTGACTCAGTTGTTGGGGAAGGGACGGTTATTTCGGCTAAAAAAATGGCTCCGGTAACAAGGAGGACTTAAGTGAAGGATACTGTTCAGCATTTAAAACATACATATAAGCATATTTTACAAACCTTTTTACACAGCAAGAGCGAGCAAGGCCTGTATCAGGCGCAACAATTCAGCAAGATTTTACTCGAAAAACAAATTTCACCAGATGAGCTCGTTAATATTCATCGTGCCGTACTTGAAGAGCTTTTTCCTTCGGTCCGAAGTGAGGTGCAGGATTCATTCGAATTGCTTCTTGAAGTTATGATGGGTTACGGTCTAGCTTATCGGGAACATCAAACGTTAATCGATCGCCAGCGCGAACTCGAAACGGAGATTGATGTGGCGGCAAATATGCAGCAAACGCTCCTACCAAAGGTCGTGCCCGATGTCCCTTCCCTCGATATTGGGGTGAGTAGTGTTCCCGCAAACAAAATGAGCGGCGACTACTATCACTTTGTGCAGGATGAACACGGCTGTGTCGGTGTAACCATTGCAGATATTATCGGCAAAGGGATCCCGGCTGCCTGTGCATGTCGATGATAAAATATGCGATGGACAGTCTTCCTGAACAGCGCCTCCAGCCGGTGCATTGCTGGAAAGTCTTAATCGAGTCGTCGAACAAAATATCGGTGATAGTATGTTTATAACAATGATGTACGGCTCTTATGATCCGCGCACTCATCAATTTAGTTATTCAGGAGCGGGGCACGAACCAGGCTTTTATTATCATGCTCGCAAGGAACAATTCGAGGATCTCCATGCTAAGGGACTTGTGCTCGGCTTATCTCGGAAGTTCAAATATCAGGAATTTGAGAAGGACGTACATGAGGGTGACTTAATTGTTTTTCTTTCGGACGGTGTAACCGAATGTCGAGTGGATGGACGCTTTCTTGAACGAGAGGAAATTACAGCATTAATCCAAAAATATATAACGTTAAGTGCCCAGGAGATTGTCGATTCTGTCTATCACGATTTGGCAAAGCTTCAAGGTTTTGATTTAAAGGATGATTTTACCTTAATGATTTTGCGGCGACGCGTTTAGGATTTAAAGGATTGTGGTATACAAGACTAGCGAGCTTTATAAGACTGGGGAGGAATGAAACCAAATGAATCTAGACATTCGTCATGAACGAAAGGGTCAAGTCGACTATGTGATTTTGCAAGGAGAGATCGATACGTATACGGCGCCAGAGCTTCGCGAGGTATTGATGCCATTGTCTGAAAAAAGCAATAATCAAATCGTTGTCGATTTATCGGATGTTCAATATATCGACAGTACGGGGTTAGGTATTTTTGTAGGTGCGCTGAAAGCATCCGATACAAGCGGCAGTCGCTTGCAAATGACTGGGGTAGTTGGGAGAGTAAAAAGGCTTTTTAATATTACAGGGTTAGATCGCATCGTCGATATCGTAGCTGAAACAAGGGAGGAAGCCAAATGAATACACTTTCAGCAGATTGCATCGAGATGAAAATTCCGGCCAAGCCTGAGTTTGTTGGTGTCGTAAGGCTGACGATCTCAGGTGTGGCGAATCGTCTCGGCTTCTCCTATGACGACATCGAAGACATAAAGATTGCCGTAGCTGAAGCCTGTACGAATGTTGTCGATCATGCTTATTCGGATGGTGGTACGATCGCTGTTTCCTTCCATTTATTTAATGACCGGATAGAGATTGTTGTCGCTGATCAAGGGAAGAGCTTCGATCTTTCGGGATTACGCGAGCGCCTTGGACCGCTTGATGCCAATCAACCAATTGGAGCTTTAAAAGAGGGGGGGCTCGGTTTGTTTCTCATTAACGCACTGATGGACAAAGTCCAGTACTATGATGAATCTGGTGTTGTTTTAATCATGACGAAGTTCCTTCATAGAGATGAGGTGGACCAAGATGTCAGTCAATTCGGTGCAGAACAGCCAGAACAAAGGTGACATTTATCAATGGATTAAAGCTTATCAGGAAAGCGGCGATGCAAAGGTCCAGGAGCAGCTAGTTCAGCATTACGAAGCGCTTGTCCGTTCCTTGTCGAGAAAATTTTCCCGAGGTCGCGAATACGATGAGGATTTGTTCCAAGTCGGAATGGTCGGATTACTTGCTGCCTTGCGTCGCTACGACGGTGACTACGGTCGCAGCTTCGAATCGTTTGCGGTACCTACTATCGTGGGAGAGATCAAACGGTTTATCCGCGATAAGACGTGGAGCGTCCATGTTCCGAGAAGAATTAAGGAGCTGGGGCCTAAAATTAAAAAAAGCTGCCGATTCATTAACGGTTGAATTGCAACGCTCACCCCTCGTTCATGAAATTGCAAATTATCTCAATGTCTCAGAAGAGGAAGTCCTCGAGACGATGGAAATGAGCAGGAGCTACCAAGCTCTTTCTGTCAACCGCTCTTTGGAAGCCGATCAGGAAGGTGGAGAGGTTACCTTGCTGGATTTAGTCGGCAATGAAGAGGAGGGGTATGAACGAGTCAACCAGCAGATGCTGCTACAGAAGGCTTTTCAAGTGTTAAATGAAAGAGAGAAGCAAATTTTGTATTTTACTTATTACGAAAATTTAAGTCAAAAGGAAACGGGAGAACGCTTGAACATTTCTCAAATGCACGTCTCTCGTCTGCAGCGTCGGGCATTGGAAAAGCTGCGCGAGTCGATCCTGATTGAACCGACGGAAATTTTATAATGCTTACGAATTAGAGCAAATGGAATCAATGGCTAGCAGCAGGCGAAAGCAGGAATGCCTACTTAAGGCAATGTCCATAATGTGCTCGTCAAGGAATACGGCATGGTTATCGCCATGAACGATAGATGAGAAAGCGGAGAAGGGTATAACTGCCGGCAGATGCTGTGACAGTTGTGGTCGAATCAAGCATAAACAGCCTGTTTTCGGACGGGTGGTGAGTCACTTGCCAGTGAACGTAGGCAGCGGCTTTGCTAAGCCATCGAGGCAATATCGACCACTTCCGCTTAAAAAAAATTAAACTGCAAATAACCTAATGCTAATTATCGGTCTGTCAAAGTAAACTTTCTGCTAAAGGGAGTTTTCTTTTTTTGAAAAAAAGAACAAGGGATGTGCTGTTAACTGTTCACAGGCCTAGAGGCGTTTTTTTTCTTCAAAGCAATGGGTTAAGGTGAATCGATAAACAGCTTATGCTATGATAAACTTAGTCTGCTGAATGTGGACGGAATGAACGCGAATGTTTGAACTTCAAAACAGTAGCTAAGGAGTGGACCAATGGAAATTCGGGAACAAATTATCGCAGCAATTTCTACAGAAATGAAAGTAGCCAAAAAAAATACATACTTAATTTAATTGAACTTATTGAAGAAGGCAATACCGTTCCGTTCATTGCCAGATATCGAAAAGAATTGACGGGGGGCCTCGACGAAGTCCAAATTCGGGGCGCAGTTGAAAGATGGGAATATGCGAATCAGCTTCACGATAGAAAGGTAGAGGTAATCCGTTTAATAGAGGAACAGGAAAAGTTGACACCGGAGCTGAAAAATCAAATTCTGGGCTCCGAGAAGCTACAGGAGGTTGAGGATCTTTATCGCCCCTACAAGCAAAAGCGAAGAACGCGGGCGACGGTTGCAAAAGAAAAAGGGCTTGAGCCTTTGGCACAATGGCTCTTCTCACTGCCTCGCGAAGGAGATATTGAACAGAAGGCGAGCGAGTTTTTAACGGAGGAGCATGAGCTAACTGAGATCGAGGCTGTATTGCAAGGCGCACAGGATATTATCGCTGAGTGGATATCTGACGACGCCGACCTGCGTAAGCTCATTCGGCAAATCGGTACCCGTGAAGGGAAAATAGGAACAACGGTGAAGGATAAAGAAGCGGATGAAAAAGGCGTCTTTGAAATGTATTACGACTACGAGGAGGCGGTCCGCTCAATCGTCCCTCATCGGACTCTCGCGATCAATCGTGGCGAAAAAGAAGGCGTTCTACGCGTATCGTTACTCTTTCCGGCTGAACGTATTTTGTCTCAGCTGCAAAGGAAGATCATTCGCAGACACGGATCAGCGGCAGTACCTTACGTAGAAATGGCGATTGAGGATAGCTACAAACGCCTCATTGAGCCATCGATTGGGAGAGAAATTCGAAACGAATTGACGGAAAAGGCCGAAGAGCAGGCGATTCACATTTTCTCGGAGAACTTACGCAATTTGCTGCTTCAGCCTCCGATGAAGGATCGCGTCGTTCTCGGTGTCGATCCAGCATATCGAACGGGCTGTAAGCTTGCCGTCGTAGATGGAACTGGCAAGGTGCACGATATTGCGGTGGTTTACCCGACTCCGCCACGAAATGAAATCGAAAAATCTACACAAATCGTTAAGCAAATGATCGCGAAGCATCAAGTGGAAATGATTGCGATCGGCAACGGCACAGCATCAAGAGAAACGGAGCAGTTTATTGCTAATCTCATGAAGGAGCTACCTGATGCGATCTATTACTTAATTGTTAATGAAGCCGGGGCTAGTGTGTACTCGGCATCAGACTTAGGGAGAGAAGAGTTTCCACAGCTCCAGGTAGAGGAGCGAAGTGCTGTTTCCATTGCCCGTCGACTACAAGATCCGCTGGCCGAGCTTGTAAAAATTGATCCGAAGTCAGTCGGGGTTGGACAGTATCAGCATGACGTCTCGCAAAAGCGATTAAGCGAATCGCTCAGCTTTGTTGTCGAAACCGTCGTGAATCAGGTCGGTGTCAATGTGAACACCGCTTCGGCTTCTTTGCTGCAATACGTTGCTGGATTATCAAAAGCGGTCGCCGCGAATATCGTGAAACGGCGTGACGAGGAAGGGCGATTTACTACAAGAAACGAACTGAAGAAAATACCCCGGCTAGGGGCGAAAACGTATGAGCAATGTATTGGCTTTTTACGAATTCCTAATGCAGATAATCCCCTTGATGCAACTGGAATTCACCCTGAAACATATACAGAAACAAAAGCGTTGCTGAACCGAATTGAGGCTTCTTCGAGTGATATTGGAACGGAAAAAAATAAAAGAGCAACTCGAAAGTATCGATCTGCAAAAGCTTGCAGATGAGCTTGAAATTGGTCTTCCGACACTAAAAGACATCACGGATGCTCTAATAAGACCGTCTCGCGATCCGCGTCACGAGGTAGCTAAGCCATTGTTAAAGCAAGGTGTGTTGCAGCTCGAAGACTTGGAAAGCGGCATGGAGATGCAGGGCACCGTCCGCAATGTCGTTGATTTCGGCGCTTTTGTAGATATTGGGGTTAAACAGGATGGGCTTGTTCATATTTCAAAGCTCGCTAACCGTTTTGTGAAGCATCCACTGGAAGTCGTAGCTGTTGGAGAAATTGTTACCGTTTGGGTGGAAGACGTTGATGTTAAAAAAAGGGAGAGTAGCCTTAACGATGATTGAGCCGAAGCAGCAGCATTAGGCCGGAGCGGCGAGGAATCAATATGGGCAGATTGATTCCTCGCTCATTGTCAACAATGGTATGATGAAGGTATTTTCCTCTACCACACTTTCATGGAAGGGTGGTTATAAAATTTTAATAGTCGGTTACCTTTGCTGCAGGTTCTGTAATTCTTTCCGTTGGTAATAAAACCAGCATTGATTTAATACTTTAACCTGATATCGATTTTTATCGGCGTAAGCACGTCTAAGTTGCCTTTTAAACCAAGTGGGCATGGTTCGCCAACTCCTTAATCGTTGTGGTAATATAACCACTATATGCATGGATGTTTGTCAATGTTTAATGAATTTTTAAATGGATGAAAGTAGGACAGTATTATGATGACAGAGCAGGAGCTACAACGGTTAGTGGAGGATATTTCGCTAGTATATTTCAAGCGTCCTTTTCTACATGAGGCGAGATTCAACCAAAGGCTTCGTACGACGGGAGGCCGCTATTTACTCGGGAGTCATGACATCGAAATCAATCCAAGACAATACACGGAATTTGGGTACGAAGAGCTTGTCGGAATTATAAAGCATGAGCTCTGCCATTATCACTTGCATCTGCAAAGGAAAGGCTATAAGCATAAGGATCCGGACTTTAAAAGGCTGCTACAGCAAGTTGGAGGACTAAAGCATTGCCAATCGCTCCCCGGTACCGGAAATAAGCGCTCGGTCATTCACTTATACCAATGCAGCAAATGTGGTCAGAATTACCGGCGTAAAAGAAGGTTTAATGTATCCCGGTACGTATGCGGCGTATGCGAAGGAAAGTTGAAAAAAATACAATAAAAGTGTTGATTAACGCTTACCTGGTGTGATATATTATAGGAGTCGCTACAAAAGGACCTAGTAAATTCATTTATTTGACAAGCTATTTTGCTTACATTAAAATACGATAGGTAAGCTCTTAATCCACAGTAGCTCAGTGGTAGAGCAATCGGCTGTTAACCGATCGGTCGTAGGTTCGAATCCTACCTGTGGAGCCATTGGAGAAGTACCCAAGTGGCTGAAGGGCGCCCCTGCTAAGGGTGTAGGTCGTTCACGCGGCGCGAGGGTTCAAATCCCTCCTTCTCCGCCATTTACTGGCCCGTTGGTCAAGTGGTTAAGACACCGCCCTTTCACGGCGGTAACACGGGTTCGAATCCCGTACGGGTCATACTTTTGAATACATAGCTGAAACCAAAGGCTTTTTCAATGTTTCGGCTCTCATTTTTCATACTTTGGATATCTGTATGGAGGATTAGCTCAGCTGGGAGAGCACCTGCCTTACAAGCAGGGGGTCGGCGGTTCGAGCCCGTCATCCTCCACCAGACCATGGTCCGGTAGTTCAGTTGGTTAGAATGCCTGCCTGTCACGCAGGAGGTCGCGGGTTCGAGTCCCGTCCGGACCGCCATTTTGTATTAAAAAAGTAGCTTCTAATTCGCGGGTGTGGCGGAATTGGCAGACGCGCTAGACTTAGGATCTAGTGTCTTATGACGTGGGGGTTCAAGTCCCTTCACCCGCACTTTATTTAATAATATAGTCGAGCGGTTGTGGCGGAATGGCAGACGCGCTAGGTTGAGGGCCTAGTGGGAGTTAAATCCCGTGGAGGTTCAAGTCCTCTCAACCGCATTAAAAGAAAATCATAAACACCAAGGCTATTAGAGCTTTGGTGTTTATTTATAAATGAATATTTAATTGAAAATTTTAAAATTTATTTAGAAGAAGGCAATACATGGTCTTTAAAGTAATATAAAGGCCTGAGTTCGTCATCTTTAATACTACTTGTAAAAACAGCTACTAATTGATGTTCAGGAGCAACAATAATATATTGACCTTCAAGTCCATAGGCAAAAAAATGTTCTGCCCATTTGATTATCGAAGGTTGTAGTCCACCAGTGATACGCATATGAATACTGATGATCTGCTTTGATATTAGGATGAGTGGACTCTTCAATCCAATTCAGGGGCAAAATTTGTTTGGATCTCCACATTCCTTTATTAAGATATAGTTCACCGATTTTTAGCATATCCATCGTTTTTAAATTCAACCCAAATCCGCCAATTGTAATACCTTGTGCATCACTGTTCCATCTATAATCCGTTATTCCTAGGGGCGTGAATAAATGTTTTTCAGCAAAAGCCGATGCATTTAATCCAGTGGTCTTTTGTAGGATGGCACTTAACAAATGTGAAGACCCGCAACTATAAACCATTTGGGTTTTAGTTGAATCTTTCATTTTCTGGTTAAGTACGAAATTCACCCAGTTTTTACTTGGTATCATTGCACTATTACCTGGCCAATGTAACCCTGATGACATAGTTAGCAGATTCTTAATTGTAATGTTTTGATATTTTTCGTCTCTATCGAATTCTTGAAAATATTCTTTAAGAGGCACATGGACGTTTTCAATATACTTTTTGTCTATTGCAATTCCAATGAGTGCAGACAAAATACTCTTTGTAACAGAGTTAATTTTATGGAGTTTAACTTTCATTTTTTTATTTCGATAATATTCAAATATCACAACGTTCCCATTTTGTACAATTGCACTATCAATTTTGTCTTTTATTAATTTAGCTTCAAGATCAGTTGAGTAGAACACAGTGGAATCCCCCTAAATATTAATCCAGTACCTTTTTTCTTCCTTTTCTATTTCAAATCCTATATTTTTGTATAGGTTTAGTGCAGATTCATTCTTAGTTTCAACAAGGAGTTGTATAATCTTAAGATATTGAAAGCTATTTAGATGATTAATTCCTTGGATAATTAAATGCTTTGCAAGCCCTTGCTTTCTCCATTCAGGTTTTACAAATACATTTTCTATAATACCCTTATTATCATCGATGTCTATCCAAGCCATCACACTACCAACTACCTCATTGTTGTGAAAAGCAGTAATTGAAGTCCAATTTGGATTGCTCTTGTATTTACGTAACTGTTCTTTGATTGGGGTACAGCTTTTCCTATTGAGAAATACATCCAATATAGACTCTCAAACCTGCTAAAACCCTTTGATTCAAAATACAAATTTTCTTTAGTTTCAGTTGCGTAATTTCCTATACATAATTTAGTGGGGACTTAATAGATAATTTTGTCTTAAGTAATTTAGCCCTTTGTAGTATACGTTCATAAATAAGGTTTTTTTATCTCGTTACATTCTTCCCATTTGATCTACTTTAATATTCATATAGATTAAATGGTTAGCATTATCTTTATAGTCTGAAGAAATAGATTTTAATATTTGTACTTGTCCTTTTGCGATTAGTTTATCACTTTGTAAAACACAGATTATATTTCTCCAAGTATCTTTTGGACCTGGCCACCAAAAGATCACATTACCGTGTTGTACATTTATTCTCTTAAATAAAAGTAAAACTGAATCCCAGTCTTGTTCTTGATAGGTTCTAACAAGAAAGTTATTTCTCAATATTTATTCCACCTTTTATAAATATGGTTATTATCATCATTTTAAATTTTTTTCCTTTATGCGGAAATCGATATAGGATATAGTTTATTGTTAATCTGAGTAAAAATAAAGGTATCTAAGAAAAAAACATATTTATTGATTCATGTGTTAAGGAAAACGAAATAGAGTTTAATTTTTATAGAGAATTCTCACGTAAACTAGTATTAGGATCTAAATTAATAAACGAATGATTATTATTTAATGTTCGTTTTTAAAAGAGTAGAGATATACAATAAATCTACGAGAAGTAAATATTAAGGCTTTTCTAGCTTCACCAATTCTTCACCACTATATTTAAAAATGGACGATTTTATATGAAATGGGCGCAAGTGAGTGCGAGCAGTGAGCGTGTTTGTAGGAGATAACACGATTCCACGGAATTGAGGGCCTACTAGTGGGAGTTAAATCCCGTGGAAGTTCAAGTCCTCTCAACCGCATACCAGTAGTACCAAGGCTTTCGGAGATTTGGTGCTTTTTTTTGTTTTTGTTAATATATAGGTGATTCGAGCTTGATTCTTTCCGCGCTTGCTTTTTCTATACATTAACAAAATACTGGAATGTTCGGAAATAGCTTAGGTTAGGTCGTCAGCTAATGGGGACTTTTTAGTAGGGTTTATCGTTTGTTTTAGGAAACTGGAAATGATATTGTTTTTAATAGAGAATGCGCTTACAAAGGGTTAAGTGGGAGTCCACTTTTATTATATAATTAGCAGTATAATGTTAGCTGAGGGGGGAAATTATGAGTATACATGACAGAGAATCTTGGCCAGTTTGGGCAACAGAAAAAA
>BAXO01000020.1 GCA_001310555.1 Bacillus sp. JCM 19058 | reverse complement strand
TATTAATGAATTAATGGAGAAAGAAATACAAGTTAACTTTTTAGGAGAGAAAAGCAGTAATCTTTCAGTAGAGTTGTTAATAATTCTATATCAAAAAAATAAAAAGTTAATGACATGCCAATTCAAAATAGAAGATGGAGGTGGATTGATAACAATTCCTAACTCTGTAGAATCTTTTAGATTAGCGTTAAGGGTTAAAGGTTCAGGCACATTTAACATAAATAAGATTTCAATTGGAAATAAGATTTATTGGAATTTAATTGGGACGAAATATGTTAATAACTTCTACTCTTTTGAAGGAAATAAGTGGTTTATTCCTAATTCTATTAAATATGATAGTAGTAATGATAGTTACTTTATTGGTTCAGACGGAGATAAGCCTCATTATATTTCCTACAAAGAGTATAATAGTAATTTTAATTTGTTACCCGAAAATCCAATCTCATTGACTGATGATAAATTAGTGATAAAATTTAATGGAGAAAAGTCAAATAGTTTAGAGGTTCAGTTATTTATTATTTATTATAATGACATTGAAAAAAATGGAAAACGCTCAAGTGAACCTTAACAGTAATAAAGTTATTTCAATACCTGAAGGTGTTAAATTTATAAGGCTTTCTATAAGGATACTAGGGATTGGTAGCTTTAGTATTTCAAATATAAGTATAAATAATATCGGTTATTGGATTTCGAGAGATATGAATATACCTGAAAGGAAAAGGTGGGGGGATTTTAAAAATAGGTTATACCTTGATTCTTCTCTATTACTGGGGTGGGAAAAGAGTAAAAGTCTTACTTATTTTCCACAAGGAGATTTTTTTCAGAGCGAATTAAAAGGAAAACAATTCAGTTATTTATTTCCCCAAAATTTGATTACAGAGGCTGCATTTCAGCTCAATTCCTTTAAAAGGGAATGTACTACAATATTCCCAAGTGTTGATAGCAAAGGGGATGTACAGTTAAGTTTAATATTATTAGGGTATAGAAATGGAAAGAATATTGAAATGCATGAAATAGCCTTTAATCAAATGAAGGATATACAGTTTAAAGAAAATCTTGATCAAATTAAAGCTATTATAAAAGTTTTAGGTAATGGTTTTTTTAAAGACATTACTATAGCGGTTAACACAGCTCCGATCAAAGTGATCAATTCTTTAAGGCTTAGTTTAAACCCCAAAGATTGGCACCCAGCTAATGAAAAGGTTACTTTGGAATCAAAAACTACCAACTCTCTTATAGGTAAGAGTGAAATAGATTCGGGTTTAATCGCATATATGTCATACAAGGAAAATAATAATAGTTTTAATTTGCTTCCTATAAATCATCTCTTAACTATTAAGCAGGGCTATGAGTATGAATGTCTTATAGAGTCTGATTATGAAGAAGGTATGACTATTGAACCTATGTTTGTTGGTTATTCTAAAGATAAGAAGATACAAGTACTACAACTTAAATTAAACTCTAAAACTATTGTAAAACCCCAAAAGGAAGTTAATCAGTTTAGAGTAGCGCTAAGATTCAGTGGGAAAGGCAATTTCAAAGTCAATAATATCACTATTAATGAAGTAGATCCATAGAAAATAATGATACCTTAAATTTTGTTGACAAATTTGAAGTTCATCAGCTAAAATTGCTTCCGTCAAAGGATTTAAAAAAATTAAAAATGGCGGTTATATTTGATGATTTTACAGCTGCTTCATTTCAATATGAGTGTGAATTAATTAAACTTTCTCCAACAAATTGGAGAGAAGTTTTAGAGCAAGAATCTCCGGATTTAGTAATGGTTGAATCTGCTTGGAATGGTAATGGAGGAGAATGGAACAAAAAAAGTAGGCTATTACGGAGAAGAAAATATGAGCTCACTTTATTCACTTGTTGAATGGTGTAAACAGAATAACTTCCCAACTGTATTTTGGAATAAAGAGGACCCGGTTCATTTTGACCGTTTTATAGAAACTGCTAAAAGATTTGACTACATTTATACCACCGACGAAAATATGATCCCAAAATATAAGGAAAAAGCTGGACATGAGAATGTATTTGCTTTACCATTCGCAGCTCAGCCCGTAATTCATAATCCTATAAAGATTGCCGAAGATAGAATTAATAAGGCTTGTTTTGCTGGCTCCTATTATAAACTTCATAAAGAAAGATGTATCGATATGGATCGCTTATTAGATTCTGCATCTAAGTTTGGTTTAGAAATTTTTGATCGGAATTACCTCTCTAGTCAAAAAGGAGAGATGCCAAATCATAGATTTCCAGACCGTTTTCAAAAATTTATAAAAGGAAATTTGCAATACTTTGAAATTGATAAAGCATACAAAGGTTACAAAGTTATGATTAATGTCAATACTGTCAAAAATTCACCTACGATGTTTTCAAGGAGGGTTTTCGAAGGGCTGGCATGTGGTACGCCTATTGTAAGCACATATGCACTGGGAATCTCCAAGGTTTTCGATGATTTAATTTATATGTCGGAAAACCACGAAGAACTAGATTGTTCATTTGAAGATTTATTGTATGACGAAAAAATATATAGAGAAAAAAGTGTTAAAGGTATTCGAGAAGTGTTGAATAAGCATACTTATTCTCATCGATTGAAATTAATAGTCGATAATATTGGATTAAATTATGATCTTGAACTTCCTGAAATAACTGTTATAGGGTTTGCAAAAACTAGATCAGAATTTGAAAGTATTTTAAATCAATTTAATGAGCAAAATTATGAAAAGAAAAAAATTAAATGTTTTAATTGACACTTTTGAAGGTTATATCGATGTGTTTAATAAATATAACCATAGTGGAATACAAACATTTATCCGAAGTTTCATGCATAACTATTCTAATATAATGGATTGGATTGATACCCCTTATATTTGTTATTTTAATAAAAACGATTACTACTCTAATAATTATTTATTAGATTTAATGTTAGCTACAAAGTACTCTGATGACGATTTTGTAGGTAAAAAAACACATTATATTTTGAGTGACGGCAAATTGGAAGAATTGAATTCTGGAAGAGAATATGAATTAGTAAACGGCTTAAACGTATCTAGTACAATAGCAAAGACTAGTGCATATACCGGGCTGAGTTTAGAAGATGTTTTAGCTCATTTTGAAAACGAGGCTGATTTATTTAAGTTTTTTTTAAGTACGGAAAAACGTTCTATAGTAATGACAAATTTAATTATTTGAAAAACGGATTAACATTCGGAAAACATGAACTAGAAAAGTATGATAATATTATTAGAATTTGAGGTTATACAATGAAAAAGTATAATATTCTTTTTGCAGGACACGATTTGAAATTTGCCCAACCTCTAATTAAATTCTTTCAGGAGTCATCAAATTTTCTAGTGAAAATTGATAAATGGGAAGGGCATAATATTCATAATGAACAACAAAGCTTTGATTGTTTGGAGTGGGCAGATATAATTATTTGCGAATGGGGGCTGGGAAATGCAGTTTGGTATTCTAATCACAAAAAAAAGTCATCAAAAATTAATAGTGAGAATGCATTTACAAGAGAAGGATACAGTTTATCCAAAACAATTCAGCATGAATAAAATTGATAAAATAGTTGCTATTTCTCCTTATGTCTTTGAGGAATTTTATAGGTTACTAAAATTACCCAGAGATAAAATGATAATGATCTATAATGTTGTTGATTTAGAGAAATTTAACAAGAAGAAAGATAAAAACTCAAAATATAACTTAGGTATAATTGGAATATGTCCCAAAAGGAAAAGATTAGATTTAGCTGTAGATATTTTTGAAGGACTATGGCAAAAGGATAATAGATATAAACTTTATATAAAAGGAAAGCTGCCACAAGATTATACTTGGTTATGGAATAAAGAAGATGAACGGAACTACTTTGAAAAAGTTTTTGAGCGAATAGAAACTGCACCCTGGAGGGACTCTGTAATCTTTGATGGGTTTGGTAATGACATAGATTTATGGCTAACCAAAATAGGATATGTATTATCTACAAGCGATTTCGAGAGTTTTCATCTTTCCCCGAGTGAAGGAATGGCATCAGGTGCTTATCCGATTATATTGAATTGGGACGGAAGCGATACAATTTATCCTAAAGATTTCATTCATAAAGATGTGTCTGAAGGAATCAAGCAAGTCCATTCTCTTAATTCAAAAGACGAGGCCATCGATTCTGAAAGTCTAAAGGCCTATATTAGAAAACACTTTAGCATAGGAGAAATAACAAATAAGTGGGAACATATGGTACTTGATTTGGTAAATGTGGAATTTAATGATAAAGCTATTTTTTAGAACTTTAAGGAGGCAATTAAATTGAAGTTGTGTACTGTGGGGCTTGGTTATATTGGTTTACCCACTTCGATAATGTTTGCTAATCACGGAGTAAACGTTCTAGGAGTAGATGTTAAACAGGAAGTCATAGATTCTTTAAATTCAGGACGAATCCACATTGAAGAGCCTGGCTTGCAAGATGCTTTGGAAGAGGTTATTAAAAAAAGGGCTTTTCAGAGTTGACCTTAAACCTGAAAAAGCAGACGCTTTTATTATTTCAGTTCCGACCCCTAATAATGATGATCTTCATAAATCATGTGATCTAACCTATGTAATTGGTGCAGTGAATACGGTACTACCATATTTAGAAAAAGGAAATGTATTGATTGTTGAATCGACAATTGCTCCTCGTAGTATGGATGATCATATCAGACCATTAGTTGAAGCCTCAGGGTTTGAAGTAGGTGTCGATATTTTTCTCGTACATTGTCCTGAGCGTGTCTTGCCGGGACAGATCATGCATGAGTTGATTTATAACAATCGGATTGTTGGTGGTGTCACCCCGGCATGTACAAAGGCAGGTGCTGCTGTGTACGAGACGTTTGTAAAAGGAGAAATTATCGAAACAGAAGCTAGAACTGCTGAAATGTCTAAGTTAATGGAAAATACATTTAGAGACGTCAATATCGCTCTAGCCAATGAATTAACAAAAGTATGTAATGAACTTAACATTAATACGCTAGATGTTATTTCAATGGCTAACAAACACCCACGAGTGAATCTGCATACTCCTGGACCTGGTGTTGGCGGCCATTGTTTGGCAGTGGATCCGTACTTTATTGTATCTAAGGCGCCTGAGTCAGCTAAAATGATTAATTTGGCACGTTCGATCAATACATCAATGCCTGACTATGTAGTTGAAAATATTAATACATTAATGGAGAAAGTAAAAGGCAGTACAGTAACCCTATTTGGTTTAACATATAAAGGAAATGTCGATGATATTCGGGAAAGTCCTGCAATGGAGATTAGAGAGAAATTAATTGCCGAAAACCTTTATCAAGTCCGTTCATATGATCCGCATGTAAAGAATGAATTCGTGATTAGTGATATTGAGGAAGCAACAAATGGAGCGGATTTAATCGTTATTTTAACAGATCATAATGAATTTAAAGAATTAGAATGGAGTAAACTTAACCGTATGTCCAACAAGCAAATCTTTGACACAAAAAAATGTGATTAGTAAATGGGCTACTGACTTTGATTTAGTTAATTTTGGTAATTTACATGAATTTATAAAGAAAGAAGTTAGTGTTGTATGACATTTATTTATCAGGTTTTAAAAGAACAATTGGATAATCGTCATTTGATTTTTCGATTGGCTGCCTATGAGCTTAAAAGTAAGTATCAAATGCATTATCTTGGAATGCTCTGGCAGTTTTTAAATCCTGTTTTACAAATATCTGTATTTTGGTTTGTCTTTGGAATTGGCATTAGAGAAGGGGCTCCTGTTGGAGATACCCCTTTCTTTGTCTGGCTAGTGCTGGGCCTAGTTCCATGGTTTTATATTAGCGCTACTGTGACACAGGCATCTAATAGTGTTTTTTCAAAGGTCAATTTAGTTTCAAAAATGAAGTTTCCAGTCAGTGTCCTTCCCTCCATTACGATCGTTGGGAATGCAGTAAGTTTTATTGTTATGTTATTTTTTATTGGTTTAATTCTTATAGTCAATCAGATAAATTCCGGGATCTATTTGCTTCAGCTTCCTTATTATCTGGTTTCTCTTTTTGTGTTTATTTTTGCAATAAGCATATTTAATTCTACTCTTGCAACGATAGTACGCGATTACCAGATTTTATTACAATCAATGGTGCGTATGCTTTTTTTTCTTAACTCCAATTTTTTTGGGTTCCATCAAGACTGCCTGAACAATTTCAGGTAATGTTAAAGCTAAATCCACTCTATTATTTGATTGATGGTTTTAGAAATACTTTTTTTTAGGACAAGGCTGGTTTTATCAGGACTTAATATATATGCTCTATTTTTGGCTTTTTACTTTACTGATACTTTTAATCGGTTCATTTATTCATATAAAATTTAGAAAGCACTTTGTTGATTATTTGTAAAATTGGAGCTCCCATAATATGAGGCCTAAAGTTAAATTTGAATCAGTATCAAAACAATATAGCCTTTTTGAGAAAAAGTCAGATAAGATTCTTGATATCTTTTTTTTCGAGTTTGAAAAGAAAGCATTTTTTTTGCTCTTAGGGATGTATCATTTGAAGTATATGAAGGAGAAACTATTGGCATTATAGGCATTAATGGATCGGGTAAATCGACTTTGTCAAATATCCTATCAGAAGTGGTTCCCCCATCATCAGGAACAATTTCTGTAAATGGGGAGACCTCATTAATCGCGATATCTGTTGGACTAAATAATGCTTTAAGTGGGTATGAGAATATTGAATTGAAGTGTTTAATGCATGGGTTGAGCAAAGAGGAGATTGAGAAGGTTACTCCTAAAATTATAGAGTTTGCTGATATTGGGGAATTTATAAAACAACCTGTTAAAAGCTATTCATCAGGAATGAAGTCACGATTAGGCTTTGCGATCTCTGTTCATACAAACCCAGATATTCTCGTAGTTGATGAAGCTTTATCTGTCGGTGATCCTACATTCACCCAAAAATGTATAGATAAGATAGATGAATTTAAAAAAAAAGGGAAAACGATCTTCTTTATAAGTCACTCTATCTCTCAAATGGAAAAAATTTCCGATCGGGTACTTTGGATTCATTTTGGTGAATTGAAGGAGTTTGGAGAAGCAAAGTCAGTTATTAAAAACTATAAAGTCTTTATAAATTGGTTTAATAGCTTAAGTAAAAAAGAAAAGAAAAAGTATAAGACAGATATGATGTTAAAACAATCGAAAGGAAGAAGTAGGAGGAGTCGTTCTACCGGCTCAATCGATAAGAAAATACAAGCGAAATTTTTAACCCAGGTTTGCGTCCTTTTTGCCTGTTTCCTGTTAAGTTCAATTTTGTTGTTAAATCAACAGGCAGTAAAAGCTTTTTTTTGGTCATTTTCAAGCTATAGATGAACCGCAAGATGAAATAGAACTTGATGAAGAGGAAGAAGCAGTACCGACTGAAATTATGATTAATTCTAATGGTCTTATCATAGAAGAATCAGTTTCAATATATAACGACGCTACTTTAAGGGAAGCTGTAGGGGAGTTAGCTTTTTCTTCAGAGGTTTGGGTGTTGGAAGAGCTGATGGATGGTAAGGTCTACTCTATTTCGACTGATGAGATAGAAAAAAAATATTATCTTCAAGCGAAAGAGGTTAAAATAAATCCATCATTTAATAGCATAACAAAATTTGAAACGCTTGCGCAGTTAGTGGAATTTCTTCCTACAGAATTTACAAGCTCTTACGAATATTATATAGCACATCTGCATTTTGATTTAGATGAATTGAAGAATAAGTTCCAAGGAGCTATGCACGAAGAGGAGGATGCATTAGGGAATAAAGTAATAATTATGCCTCAAAATAATGTTAGTTTTAAAGCAAATTCTGAAGGAACTGTTGAAACAATCGTAGTTCATAATATTGAAGGGGATCAATTAAAATCTTATTTAGAATCGCCCACTAACGAAGGTTTCGTTACTTTTCAAATAGACAATTTTTATTTTGTGGTTAATTTCAGTGAGCGGCTTATGAGCATTTCTTCGGTAGAGTGAAGAGTAGTGGTAAAACGGGGCTGTAAACGCTGTAATTTCTACATATAGAGGTTATGACCTATCCTATCTGAATAATTTAAAGCTATCTGGAGGCTCCCGGGTAGCTTTCTTTAAGTCTAATAAATTCACTAACTACAAAAATTGATTTAAAATTAGCTCTTACCCAAAAGTTTGCTTAGTTGATGTTTGATTATAGGTATAAATGCCTTATTGCTTGTTACTTTTTAATTCGATTGTTAGTTATTTTTTATTATGTTTCGATTAGTATAGTAAAGCCCCCTTTAATAGTGACTATATTAATAGTATACTAGTACCGATTAGATAAAAAGGGGAGGACTATTATTGATGAAAAGGATAATATACCTATTTATGGCTCTGCTTATAATTACTACAAGTTTTTATGAGCCCATTATAGCTCAAGCATATAGTGCCAAAGATATGGATGAGGAGCTTATAATTCAAATTATTGAAGATGCTGATGTATTTTTCAAGGATGAAACTGAGCCCTATGGTACGATAAAAGAAGGTTCTATTTTTAAAGCTATTGAAGTTGAAGATACATATCAAATTCAGTGGAACCAAGAATGGATGATTGTAGACAAAGAAGCTGTGGAAGTGTATGAACATTCTTCAAAAGAGATGGATTGGTCTTCTATTGAGGATATTAAATTCCTCGGTAAGTTAATTACTTCAAGTGAAATTGAAGTAAAGTCTAGTGAAGAGACAATTATTGCTACTATCAATAATGGTAGAACTGTGTTTTTTACTGAAGAGGATGAGGAAAATTATGTGACTGTTATAGGTAATCAAATTGGTATAATTGATAAGGCAGATCTGGTTACTACAGAAGATAAAACAGAAAATGTAAATGACATCGATAATAATACTAAACCTGAACAAGACAAAGAACAGCCAATTGACGAAAACAAGGGGGAGGAGGATAAAAAACAAGTAGAACTTGAAGAAATTCAAGAAAATGACCATGATTCAAGTGTTGATTTAACACCTGAAACAGATAATGAAGAAGATGAACAACGTATTTTAAATAAGATCGATGAAGAAGAACAAACGGGAGGAATAAGCAACTCATCGTTGGCGACTCTGTCCTTCACGGATGATACAAAATTTTTTTCAAGCATTGAAAAACACTGCAATTTACGATAATAGTAGCGGCAGTCTAGTGAGAATGGGGATATTGAAACAAGGTGAGGTATATCCGAGGGTGAGTGCTTACGGAGCGAATTGGCACCGGATTGAATTTGGGAATGGTTATGGGTACATACGTGCTTCGGATACCATCCCGCACGACGGAAAAGGTTTGAAGAACATCAATCAGTCTTACAATAATGTATCCATAACGATTACCCCTAAGAGAAATGTTGCTGTCTATGATAATACATCTGGGAGTTTAATTCCTTTTGCAGAATTGGATAGCGGGAAAAGTTATCCAATCATCGGGGACTATGGACCAAACTGGTTTAGAGTAGACGTATCAGGTCGTGTTGGTTATGTAAGGGAAGCAGATGTATCAGCAAATATACCTAGGGATTTTAACGATAAAGATAAATACTTCCAAACATTGAGAGATACTCAAATTTACGATAATAGTAGTGGCAGTCTAGTGAGAATGGGGATATTGAAACAAGGTGAGGTATATCCGAGGGTGAGTGCTTACGGAGCGAATTGGCACCGGATTGAATTTGGGAATGGTTATGGGTACATACGTGCTTCGGATACCATCCCGCACGACGGAAAAGGTTTGAAGAACATCAATCAGTCTTACAATAATGTATCCATAACGATTACTCCCAAGAGAAATGTTGCTGTCTATGATAATACATCTGGGAGTTTAATTCCTTTTGCAGAATTGGATAGCGGGAAAAGTTATCCAATCATCGGGGACTATGGACCAAACTGGTTTAGAGTAGACGTATCAGGTCGTGTTGGTTATGTAAGGGAAGCAGATGTTACCTACAATACACCGAGAGATTTTAGGGAATCAGATAAGTTCTTTGAAGTTATAAGAAATACACCCGTGTATGATAATAGCACAGGGCGCTTAATTTCAATGGGGACTATACAACAAGGCGAGGTTTATCCAAGAGTAAGTGCGTACGGAACCAATTGGCACCGGATTGATTTTGCGACAGGTTATGGGTATATACGTGCTGCTGACACGATTCCAAGTGACGGAAAAGTATTAAGGAATATAAATACCTCTTTTAAAAATTCACCAAGTATATTCACAGCCGCTAAAAATCTAGAAGTCTATGATAATACATCGGGAAGCCTAGTTCCTTTTGCTATTATTAATAAAGATGAACAATATCCGATTGTAAATGAGTATGGTCCCAATTGGTATCGGGTCATATTATCGGGACGTGTTGGGTTTGTTAGGCAAGCTGATGTACTAAGAGGCCCTGTCAAACATTACAGCTATACAAATTATAATCTTACTCTGAGTCAGATGTTGGAT
Organism: Bacillus sp. JCM 19058; assembly: GCA_001310555.1. Next base: position 56,861 of record BAXO01000020.1, on the reverse strand, counting down.
GCACAAATGAGGGTTGCGCCGCAAACTGATGCCTATCGAAATCAGAAGTCTTATATTCATAAAAATTTTGTAAATGTAGAAAATAAAAGTAGCTTTCCGAAGAGAGGAACAGTAACTGCAACCTCTTTAAATGTCAGGGAGGCCCCAAATAACACAAGCTGGATTGTTGGTTCGTTAAGCAATGGAAGAGCAGTTAACTTACTAGGTCAAGTAGGAGATTGGTATGAGGTTAGCTATGGGCCGTTTAAGAACGCAAAGCGCAGCGACGTTGAACGTTATGTTAATCCAAATAATTTTAGTCAAGGTACTAGTTCCTACTTTCAATTCTTAGAGCTTTCAAGAAGTACTGGAGTAGATGTAAGTGAATTGAATAAAATATTGAATAATAAAGGTATTTTGCATGGGCAAGGTTCTGCTTTTTCGAATGCAAGCAGAACCCATCGAATAAATGAAATTTATTTGATATCGCACGCTTTACTTGAAACGGGAAATGGGTCATCAACCCTGGCGAGGGGGGTAAGGGTTACAGAAGTAGATGGAAAGAGTGTTTCACCAAAAGTAGTTTATAACATGTTTGGCATTGGTGCCAGGGACGGTTGTGCTCTGCAATGTGGCTCAGAATATGCTTATAAGCAAGGATGGGATACTCCTGAAAAAGCAATTGTAGGTGGCGCACAATTTATTGCAAACTCCTATATACATTCATCAAGAAAACAAGATACTTTATATAAAATGAGATGGAATCCTCAAAGTCCTGCCACCTATCAGTACGCGACTGATATTGGTTGGGCGGTAAAGCAAGTAAACAATATAGAAAGTTTGTATAATATGATTGATAATTACACTTTATACTTTGATGTACCTGTTTATAGATAACTGCTAATCTAAGAGACTTGTCCGGTTAATTTAAAGGACAAGTCTTTTTTTCAAGAGTCATTGCTTTGTTAAGTAGAAAATAGAAAAATAGTAATTTAGGCAGCTATATAGCAGGATAAGGTCTGTTTCGTCAATAATTGGAAGTATTGTTATATCAGCTTTTGATTGTTTTTGATGCTATTTACATCACATTTATAATGGGTTACTATTAATTAAGCTCTAACTTAAAACAGACCAATTACAGGCAGCTATGCTGTTAAATTGTGGTGAATATTAAATGATTGTAAATAATATGAAATCCTTAATTTTTTTCGGTTCTGCTCGTCATTAAAAATGAGGAGAAATATATCGGACGCTTATTAGAGCGGCTACTAAATCAGGATTTTCCTAGTGATCAATATGAAATAATTGTGGTTGATGGTCGCTCATCCGATCGAACGCTTTCAGTTGTAGAAAGCTATCAGAACGAGCATAATGCTCAAATACAACTGTTCGAAAATAAAAAGGAGACGTTACCAGTAGGCTGGAATATTGGAATTAAAGCTGCTAAAGGTATGTATGTGTTAAGGATCGATGGCCATACAGAGATAACCGCTGACCTTTTGGCACGTATTGGAAGGCAATAAAAACGTGCCCTGAGGCTGCCTGCGTCGGGGGAATTGTCATTTCGAAAGGCGACGGATTTCAAGGTGAGATCAATGAATATATTTATTCCCATCCTTTTGGTGTTGGGCGTTCCATGTTTCGCATCTTAAATCAGGAATGGGAAGGGTTTGTCGATACGGTTCCATACGGTGCTTATAAGCGGAGTCTTTTTAATGAGGTCGGTTTATTTAATGAAGACTTAAAACGAAATGAGGATATTGAGTTGCATCAACGGGTACGGGATGCAGGAGGTCAATTTTATTTAACGACGTCGATCAAAACAACTTACTTTGTACGCGATTCGCTAAAAGGATTAATCGATAAATCGCTAGGTGATGGTATGTGGTCAATGATTGCTGATCGCAAAGCACCAGGGGCTTTAAGTGCGTTCAAAAAGGTGCCACTGTATTCAGTTGTTTTGGGGCTCTTTTTAATCTTAGCGTCCTTTTACCATTTGTTTTTTTTAGTTGCGCTTTCCCTGTTGGTATAGCGTATGTTGTGTTGAATGGAGCCTTTAGTCTAAAGCTAGCCTTAAGTAAAGGATTCCGATACCTTGTGCCGTGTATGTTCACTTTCTTTTGCATGCACTTTTTTTAGGGGACTCGGTTCATTTCTAGCTTTTTTTTACAAGTAAATATTGGAGAAGCTAAGCAAAATAAACTATTCTAACAAGTAAGGTTGAGATGAAATGCTGGAAATATTAAAATATCGGGAGCTCCTATCTTTTTTAGTAAGAAAGGAATTAAAAATTAAATATCGTAATACAATTTTTGGATATTTATGGTCGTTGTTGGAGCCTTTAGGGCTAATGCTCATATATACTATTGTGTTTTCATTTATTATGAGGTTTAACATTGAAAATTACTCGTTATTCTTGCTTTCAGGTCTGATTCCATGGATGTTTGTGAATAATTCAATTATACGAGGAACTAAATCGTTAACATTGAATTCATCATTAATAAAAAAGGTGTACTTTCCTAGGCAGCTGTTTCCATTGACGATAGTCTTAACGAACCTAGTGAACCTGGGAGTTTCATTGTTGCTTGTAGCAGCTTACGCCATTTATTTAAATGTCGAGTTTCAACTGACGGGGATTCTCTTTTTGCCGTTAGCGATCGTTTTACAATTTTTCTTAGTGTTTAGTATCGTTTTATTATTGGCGGGTGTGAATGTATATTTCCGGGATGTGGAATTTATAAGTGGACTCGGGATTCGTGGCTGGATGTATTTGTCGCCAATCATTTACCCAATATCAGAGATCCCTGAGAAATTTGTCAATTTGTATATGCTAAATCCAATGGCTACAATCATCTCACTATACCATTATGTATTTTATGGTGGGGAGCTAGTGCAGCTCAATTATATTTTGTATTGCATAGCATTTACGTTCGTGTTTTTTGTAGTTAGTTGGATGATATTCAGAAGGCTGACCAGGAGAATGGGGGAAGTGATTTAACTTGAACGCAATTGAGGTTAAGGATGTATTTAAAATATTTAAAAAGCCGTATGATAAAACACTTAAGGGCAAATTGCTTTCCATCTTCCGAAAAGAGAAACTGAATGAGGAGTACGTTGCTTTAAATAACGTCTCGTTTTCAATAAAAAAAGGGGAAGCATATGCGATTATCGGAAAAAACGGAGCAGGGAAGAGCACCTTGTTTAAAGTGATTTCAGGAGTAATTTTCCCTGATAAAGGGCAGATTAAACTAGGTGGGACGATCATGCCACTTATTGAGTTAAGTGCCGGCTTAAGCAGGGATTTGTCCGGACAAGAAAATATTAAATTGAACTGTGCGATCTATGGGCTGAAGAAAGATAAGATTAATACGCTTCTTCCATATATTGTTAAATTTGCTGAATTAGAAGAGTACATTCATATGCCAGTTAAGTTTTACTCCTCTGGGATGAAGGCAAGACTTGGCTTTTCAATTGCTGTCCATATTGAGACGGACATTATCCTTGTTGACGAAGTACTAGCTGTTGGAGATAAGGATTTTAAAGAAAAGTGCTATGAGAAAATGTTAGAGCTGAAAAAACAAGGGAAAACAATCATTATTGTCTCACACCAATTAAAGCCTCTAAAAAAAATTTGTGATAAAGCTATCATTTTAAAAAAAGGGGAAGTTCATGCAGTAGGCGGGATTAAGGAAATGATCGCTCAGTACGAGAAAATGTAAAATAATACTTTTTATTGGGGGTTCTTTAGGAGGTTATGATGGTAAAGGTAAGTGTAATTCTTCCTGTCTTTAATAAGGAAGACTATTTAGAACGATGCATACTCTCAATTCAAAAGCAAACCTTTCGAGACTATGAACTCGTAATAGTAAATGACGGATCAACTGATAATAGTAAAGCGATTATTGAACGCCTTACTCATCATTTTGAAAATATAAAAACGTTTCATTTCCAGGAAAATAAAGGTGTATCAGCTGCCCGAAACCATGGAATCAATCATGCAGAGGGAGAGTATCTTTATTTTGTAGATGCCGATGACTATATATCGCCAGTCACCATTGATATATTATTGAAAACAATTGGAAATGAGGAGGTTTTGATAGGGACTATTTCTAATCCAAAAACTAATGTGCTTAATGACTATCCTGAGGAATTTCATTCGTACGAATATAAAGCAAGTGAGAGAGTCAAGGCTTTTCGGAGGCTATCTGTTACGAATACGATATGGAGAGCAAATTTTGTCAAAGAAAATGCTTTACGTTTTGACGAAAGAGTCAAAATTTACCCTGATCTTACCTTCTTAATCCCAGGAATTCAGCGGGCCAAAAAGGTACTTTCTATCAGAATGCCTCTTTACATTAGGGGGGAGTGCTATGACCCAATCGAACAGCCTAGGTTAAGACTTTTACCTAGAAAGCAGAAGGTTCCTGATTTCTTGCTCTGCCAACAGATATTACGGACTGAATATGATTTAGATATGGAAGTTATAATATATTTAGACGATTTATTTGTTAAATACTATTACAAAGTTATCAGCTCAGAAATCCTTCGGGATAGAGTGTTACTATCGAAATGGTTTAACGATATACGGGACTGTAGTAGAAGGCTTCAACCACTGAGTATTAAAAAATGTGGTTTTTTTAACTAAGCGAGAATTAAAGGCTTTAAATAAAGGAAAAGAAAACCAATTATATAATATAGTAGTGCTCCGTCATTTATATAGGAGATTTAGAAATGCAATCAAAGGAAAAAAAACAACTTTACAGGGAAATTTATAAAGGGATTTTCCTATCTTTACCATTAAAAGAAAATAGAGTTGTATTTGAAAGCTTCAGTGGGAAAAGTTATTCTGATAATCCAAAAGCGATTTATGAGGAACTACAAAAGGAAAAATCCCTTTACGATTGTATCTGGGTTTTGTCAGACGGGAATAAAGAGGTACCCGGGCAGGCAAAAGTAGTCAAGCGATTAAGCTTAGCCTATTATTACTATCTCGCCACATCGAAATATTGGGTGATTAATGCGAGGATGCCTAATTATATCAAGAAGCGTCCTGAAACAGTGTATTTGCAGACGTGGCATGGTACTCCGTTGAAAAAATTGGCAGCTGATATAAAGGAAATTAGAATGCCTGGAACGACAACAGAAAAATATAAACGAAACTTTTATAACGAATCACAAAAATGGAACTATCTCGTGTCTTCAAATGACTATTCATCTGAGATTTTTGCGAGAGCTTTCAAATTTAATGGGAAAATTCTTGATGTCGGTTATCCGAGAAATGATATTCTCTACAAGAAAAATAATCCAAGTGATATCGCAGCTATAAAAGAAAAAAAATAGGACTACCTCCTAATAAAAAAGGTTCTATTGTATGCTCCAACATGGAGAGATAATGAATACCATAAAAAAAGGAAAGTACAAATTTAATCTGAAGCTAGATCTTAAACAAATGAAGAGCAAGCTAAGGGAAGATTATGTTTTAATTTTGCGCCTACATTATTTAATTGCTGATTCCATAAACTTAGAGGGAGTAGAGGATTTTGCTTATAATCTGTCTTCGTATGACGATATCTCTGAGCTCTATTTAGTCTCTGATGTTCTTATTACTGACTATTCGTCCGTTTTCTTTGATTATGCAAACCTTCATCGCCCAATTTTGTTTTTCACGTACGATATTGAAAATTATCGTGATATGCTTAGAGGCTTTTATTTTGATTTCGAACATCTTGCACCTGGTCCGTTGCTTAAGGAATCGGACGAGGTTATTGCAGCGATAGAATCGATTGATCAATTAAGTGAAAATTATAAGCAAAGGTTTATGAAGTTTAATGAGCGATTCTGTGCACTTGAGGATGGAAACGCCGCAAAACGGATCGTTGAACATGTTTTTAAAATCTAAGTCTTCAAAAGGTGTAAATTGATGCTTACAATTATTGCTAAAATCAAAAAAGCTTCATTTATTCGACGCATGTTGAAGCTCGTATTTATGTTATTGTCGATCATGCCTGTTAAAAGAAATTTGATTGTTTTTGAAAGTTTTTCAGGTAAGCAGTATAGCTGTAATCCAAGGGCGATTTATGAATACTTATTAGGGCACGAGAATGGCTATCAGTTAATTTGGAGCGCGAATCAAAACGTTATTCCTTTGTTTGAGAAAGAACGCGTTCCATATGTGAAGCGCCTTTCATTTCAATGGTTCTTTGTAGTTGCTCGAGCCAACTATTGGGTAACGAATAGTCGAATGCCTTCGTGGGTAAGAAAACCAAGTCATACTACATATATACAAACATGGCACGGTACTCCTCTAAAGCGATTAGTTGCTGATATGGAGGAGGTCCATATGCCTGGAACGACAAGAGACAATTATATTAGAAACTTTCATCGTGAGTCGAGCCAGTGGGATTATTTAATCTCACCAAACCGGTATTCAACGGAAATATTTAGACGGGCGTTTCACTTCAATAAAGAAGTAATAGAATCTGGATATCCACGAAATGACGCTTTAATAAATAAAAATTGTCCTGAAGTGATTAGCGAAATAAAGAAAGAATTGAAATTACCTCAGGATAAAAAAAATTATTCTCTACGCTCCGACGTGGAGAGATAATGAATACCATCAAGCAGGGAAATATAAAATGAATTTAAATCTTGATCTTAATAAAATGAGGGAAAAGCTTGGGCAGGAGTATATTCTTTTGCTAAGAATGCATTCATTTATATCAGATACCTTAGATTTAAGTTTGTTTCAGGGGTTCGCTTTTGACTTTTCTAAGTTTCAAGACATAAATAGTCTCTATTTAGTTTCAGATGTGTTAATTACAGACTATTCCTCCGTGTTCTTTGATTATGCGATTTTAAATCGACCAATGGTCTTCTTTACGTATGATATAGAAACTTACCGAGAGAAGCTTAGAGGGTTTTATTTCGATATAGAAAAAGAAGCTCCTGGAGCAGCCGTACGAACGACAGAAGACGTAATTGGAGCGATCCAAGCCTTAAACGAAGACATACAAATTAACCAAGAATTTATTCAAAGGTTTTGTTATCTGGAAGATGGACAAGCAAGCAAGAGGTCATAGAGGCTATTTGGGGAACGAGTATAAATAGGAAAGACAGGGGTTAGCAATGAAATCACAAATGGGAAAGCTGCCAAAAACAATTTTTGATTCGAAAGCAATTATCGCTTATCGAGAACAATCGCAGGAGTATAGCGCAAAAGAGGATTTGTGGTCATGGTTTGTGCTGCGCAGACTGTCTATTTATGTCACCCTGCTGTTTATTAAAATTGGATTGACTCCTAATGTTGTCAGTTGGTTGAGTCTAGTGGCTATTCTCGCTCTGGATTGTTGATGCTAATTTCAACGCCTGTATCCTTTGTACTCGCTTTTTTTTGCTTATAATCTGGGCTATTTATTCGATTGTGTCGATGGCGAAATCGCCAGAATTACGAAGAATACATCGAAAAAAAGGGTATTTTATTGATCTGTTGATTCAGGCAGCAACGTTGCCTGTTTTTCTCTCATTTTTATTAACGTTTTTACAACTGACAGGACGGCTGAAGCTTGAGTTGTGGGAAGTGTTTTTCGCCTATACTTTTGTAGTGTTCATTATTATGGCATTGCTTGTTCCATTGTCGTTTCAAATAACACAGCTGAAAGGTAGAGAGCAGGATCCAGTTAATCGGATACGGTCAAGTTCAAATTTCTTTGCGTTTATTGGATTTGCACTTGGTTTACCGGGCTTTTATGTCACTTTGTTTATGCTTGTATGGCTTGAGTGGCTGACAAATATAAAGATAATACCAACGTATCTCTTACTCTTTTTAAGCGTGCTTATCGCAAAGGTAATTGCAAGGCTATATATCACATTAAAATCGATTTGAATCGTGGGATATCTTGGATTCTTTCACATCATACTGATTTTTGACATTGTTTATGTTATAATTTGTACTTGATATTAACAGTGGCTTAACAATCGGTTAATAAATCAGCGTGTGTCAGCTAGGATAGGGGGTACAGAAGTGAAAAAGGTAATCACTTACGGTACGTTTGACTTGTTGCATTGGGGTCATATTAATATATTGAAGCGTGCTAAGGAGTTAGGCGATTATTTAATCGTCGCGATTTCGACGGATGAATTTAATGATATAAAAATAAAAAAGCTTTTCATAGTTTTGAAAACCGGAAAATGATTTTGGAAGCGATCCGTTATGTGGACGAAGTCATCCCTGAGGAAAACTGGGAGCAGAAAGTGTCTGATGTGATTGATCATGGTATTGATGTTTTTGTGATGGGCGATGATTGGGAAGGAGAATTTGACTTTCTGAAGGAGCACTGCGAAGTCGTCTATTTGCCAAGAACTGCTGGTATTTCCACAACCAAAATTAAACGAGAATTAAATAAAGCTGCCAACGGATAATTATGAAAGTCTCTGTAAAATTTATTAAATATAAAGATTCTCTATAGTTTATGTTAATTATATGTTAAAATACCCTTAGACTAATATTAGACTAGGGGTTTTTACTATGCCAAATATATTTCCGGAGCGCACATCGCGTTTTTTTTATTATATTGGTTGATATATTCATAGTGCTGCTTTCTTATGGAGCCGCGTTTACAATTGCGTCTAATTATCGTGTGATTCAGGATCGCAATATTGACTCATTTGTAGCCTTGATTCCCTGGGTGCTGTTAATCGGCGTCTTTTTACTATATGTGTTTGAGCTTGATCGCCTCGTTCAGCGCGATTATTTTGACTTGATTCGAAAGCTTCTCGTTACAGTAGGCTCGTTGCTAATTTTTACGACAGCAGCATCGTTTATTTTGCGTGAATTTGCCTTACCTCGGTCTGTTATTTTAATGTCTCATGTCTTTATGCTTGTTGCGATGTTTGGCTGGAAAAGCTTATATATGAAGTTAAGTCAACGAAAGCTAGAGAGTAAGGCTGTCTTTATCGGTGATGAAGAGGAATTTCATCTGATAAAAGAAAATATGCTAAATTCTAAGATGACGAGCAAAGAGGGCGTTTCTTGGTTAAAAATGGATATCAGTTTGAAAGAGATGAAAACGCTAATTGCGCCCTATAGTTATATTTTTATCGGGTCAAGCATGAATGAAAAAAAAGAAAAATGACATTTTGTATTATGCGATGAAGCAAAGCAAGCAGGCTTTCATGATACCGAACACAAATGAACTGTTTGTTATGAAGACATCAGTCACTACACTCGGTGATACGATGGTTATGCAGGTTAAGCCGTTCACGTTGACAAACGGACAAATTCTTTTTAAGCGTCTCCTTGATCTTGCCGTATCAGCCGTATTACTTCTAATTACGATGCCAGTCATGCTCGTTGCAGCAATAGCTATTAAGCTTGAGGATCGCGGTCCGATTTTCTTCAAGCAGGAACGAATCGGCAAAGGACAAAAGACGTTCAAAATATTGAAATTCCGTTCAATGATCGTTGACGCTGAAGCGAAAACCGGTCCAACACTTGCAAAAAGCATGGACGAACGTATCACGAAAACCGGTAAATTTATTCGCAAAACTAGAATCGATGAATTGCCACAGCTCATTAATGTCTTGAAGGGCGATATGTCATTAGTCGGCCCACGACCTGAGCGCGAGTTTTTTTGCAAAGCAGTTCCAAAACGATAATAAGTGGTTTTACTATCGAAACTCAGTCAAACCTGGAATTACCGGCTACGCGCAAGTGCTTGGATACTATACAACAAGTCCTGAGCGCAAGCTGAAGTTCGATCTGTATTATATCCGGCATTATTCCATTTGGCTCGATATCGTCCTTCTATTAAAAACCGTAATTGTTGTCTTAAACAAATCGCAAGCGGAGGGAAACGAGGACAAGAGTGAAATTCTCGATCCAAAGAAAGTGAGCTTTTTGAAAAGTAAACAACACATGAATTAAAACACCGGTGCACGCCGGTGTTTTTTTGATTGCTGACCCGCAATATGAAATGACGAGAACTAGAAAAATATGAGAACCGCATTTTAAATATGATTTGAGTTGAAGAGAAATGTAAAAGTGTCTGAATCAATCACAAGCGCTTCAGCCAAATATACATAGTTAATAGAACGAACTTTGAAGAATAGGCCGGTGAATGGCGAAAGAAAAGAGAGAATAACTAATAGTGTCATAAAGGCTTTCATACGTTCATTGATCGACTCGATGAATGTAGAGCTGAAAACGAAAAAAAACTCGGCTATAGCATGGTGAAACACTGCGAATCAATGAAACTTGAAAGCTCCTCACATAAGGTGACTTTTTTCATGGACGACTATTTATTAATGGGCGATTAAGAATGGAAACGGTCGAATTGAGTAGCTTTCCGCTCAGGATTCGATAAAACGACAGTGGATGTTTACATCGGAGAAATATGTAAAGAATGTAAATGTCACGTTTATAATGATCGATTAAAAATTAACAAATTTAACATTGTATCTGAAGCTGCTTTTTTTCTTTTTTTGAATAGGTCTGGTACAATTGGATTTCTACTATAGAGAAAAAGAAGGAGTGCCTATGTTATCGAAGCATGCCTTTGCCTATTTGTTGTCACATGGGGTTCCGGCTTTGATCAGCTTTGTTAGCATTGCTCTGTTTACTAGGCTTCTTAGTACTGAAGAGTATGGAACCTATGTAGTTGTTTTTGCTGTTGCAGCAATGATTAATGCTGTTGTCTTTGAATGGCTTAAACAGAGCCTGCTTCGCTTTTACCCAAAGTATCAGGATCAAACCTCCTTGTTCGAGACTATAAAGCTGTCTTTTCTTGGGCTAGCGCTGACGACATTAATCGTTGGCGTGATTGCAAATTGGCTGCTTGACGGATTCACTTTACTTCATTTACTTTTATGCTTACTGCTCTCGTGGGCACAATCCTGGAACGGGATCAATTTAACATTAATGCGTGCCAAGTTGAACCCGCGCACGTATGGTTATCTTTCTTTTAGTCGAACGACGTTGACTTTAGTATTGAGCACAGCCTTGATCTATGCTGGACTGGCTGAAGTCGGTCTCTTGCTGGGCTGGATTTTGGCATTTGGCATTACGCTGGCGTTGCGACTTGGCGTTTCTGGCGATTTAAGCTGAATGTCCGATTGTTTGAAAGGCAGATGTTCGCGGAGCTTTTTCGATATGGGTTTCCACTTACGCTAGCTTTTTTTAATGACGATCATTATTCACAATTCTGATCGCTTAATGATTGATTATTTTATGACTAAGAGCGATACGGGAGTTTATTCGGCTACTTATGATTTAACCGAACAAACAATTTATACGTTGATGATGATTGTCCACCTCGCTGCTTTTCCGCTTGCCGTAAAGGCCATGGAAGAAAAGGGGGACGCCTCATCCTTTGAGGAGGTGAAAAAGAATACGAGTCTCATCTTTTTTTATTGGTATTCCTGCGGTCGTTGGTTTCATTTTGTTATCAGAGAATCTCGTTCAGTTTTTGCTTGGAGAGGATTTCCGAACCGCCGCCTTGCTGCTAATTCCTTACATTGCTATTGCCGCTTTTTTTTAAAAGGGTTTAAAATTTATTGTATTGATATTGTCTTGCAATTAAAGCATCGAACATTTTCACAAATTATTCCGGTTGCAGTCGCTGCTACTGCAAACATTGGTCTCAACCTTTGGCTGATTCCTATATATGGGCTTGAGGGTGCAGCGGTGTCAACAGTCGCTGCTTATGTCCTGTCAGTTATTGTTGGCTGGCTGCTCGTCCATTTTCAGATTCAGGCTCTCCCTTTTCCGACAAAGGATTTTGTAAAGGTAATTTCCGCCACCGCACTGATGGCACTTGTTTTGTGGCCGTTACGTGAGGAGCAGGGATTACTAATGCTACTCGTGCAGGTCGGTCTTGGAACGGTTGTTTACTTAGGGGGTGCCTGGATGATGAATTTACTCGGCATTAGGAAAATCGTTTTGCGAAAAAAAAGCTGGGGAGAAAGGGGTTTCGTAATGATCAGTATTATCATTCCGACATTAGGAACAAGGGAAGCTGAGTTGCGTAGGCTCTTCCAAAGCATGGAGGAACAAACCGAACAACGCTTTGAAGCTGTTGTTGTTTCTCAGGCGAATCATGAGACGGTTGCTAGATTATTGGAAGGCGTCAGCTTTTGTTATCAGCATATTCGCTTGGAGAGAAGGGGTCTTTCTCACGCTCGAAATATTGGCGCTACTTATATAAATGGTGAGCTGGTAACGTTCTCAGATGATGATTGTTGGTACGAGCCAGATGCATTTGCCGAAGCGTGGCAATTCTTTCGCTCAAACCCTAAAACAGGGCTCGTCTGCTTTCAAATTTTTGACCCTGTGTCGGAGCAATTTTATAAACGTTATCCCCCTTTTTTTTCAAAAACGGCTCAAACGAAAAGAGCTGTTTAGAAAATCGTCTATAGAAATTTTTATAAATTTACAGGTCGTGACAAAGGAAGAGGTTTACTTCAATGAGGATTTTGGCTTAGGAGCTACATATCCAAGCGGAGAAGAGAATATCTTTTTATACCGTATGTCTCGGTCAAACTATTTGATCAGCTATGTGCCGAAGGTGATTGTTAATCACCTCAAGCCTACGCTCCAATCGAGGCTCAATTACCAAATGTTTATTAGTAAAGGTCCGCTATTAAAAACGATTTACAATACGCCGATCGGGATTGTACTTTTGTCAGGGCTCTTTCTAAAGAAGGCGAAACATCTTGATCAACCATTATTGTTTTATCGGGACGCGTTAAAGGAGCTATATAGCTATAAACGAGAAAAAGAGATGTGAGAAACTTTCGCTCCCTACACCTCTTTCTTTAGGGCAGCTTACGGTGAAAGCCTCAAGCTTAGCGTAGCTGTCCGCTTCTCTCTATTCACTTAACCTTCGTGTACATCCAACTTCGTTATTTTAAAGCCTTCTCTAGTTTCTCCCCATTTGACATAATACAGCAGCTCATTTTCTGCCGAAAATCTGAATAGTTCATCCTCTAACAAAATATAGCGAGTTTGCTCATTATTAGCAATAATATGCTGCAATGTGAGGAAGTCCTCTTCATTGAGTAAACTGTCGGAACTGACCAGCTCCTGAAACAGCTGCCAGTCGAATGAAGCGATATTGTTACGGATATAATTATCGCCTTCTAACGGGGAGCGAATGACTAACAAATGGTTGCCACAGGAAGCTGTGAAAAGAAGCGATACGCTTAATAAGCTTAATAAGAAAAAAAACGTTTCATTTAAAAGTCCTCCAAGCCGCTTAATGATAAAAGGCTGTTAAAAATTAGTATCGTTGATTGCTTCTACGATGAAAAGAGGATCCGTGCAATCTTAATTTATTATTTACGTTTTCAATGTTTTGAAACCATGAAAAAAGGAGAAACTAGCAGTATTTAAAGAAGTTCAAATGGTCGCACATGGCAATGACAACATTTACAAAAGATTAACAGAGGATTAGTCCGACATTTACATGCACTTGATAAGGTAGACGTACGGTTTACCTTATCGTCGTTAATACCGAATATTCGCGTGATTACGCGAAATGATATATCCACTCGAATAGACAGCGAAGTATTTTGCGCAGATTGTAGGGGAAAACTTTATGCTTAGTCATTTATTAAAGAGAATTCAACGGCATCATGATCAATGGATTGTCGGCACGATGCTCATTTTCTCTTTTTTGCACCATTTTCAGTTTCAACCTTTTTTTTCAAAAAAATTACCCCGGTTCCGACATCCGTACTCGTCACTTTTTGCGCTGGGGTGCTGCTGTTTTCTGTTTGTATTCATATCAAGTTAACTAAAAATGAGCCGACGCTGTCTAAAGTTGGCCTTGAGCTGAAAGCGCTGCTGCTGTCATTGTACATTCCTGCCTGTTTATCTGTACTTGCCGCTGTTTATCATTTGCAGTACGTTCTCTCGAGCGAATACATTGGCTATTTTCAGCAATCGTTACCGACGAGAACAATTAATTTAATTCTTTTCTTAGTCTTGACTATTAGTTTTTTTTCAAATTACTGTCACGATTAACAGAACATCAGCTATTAGCGATTGGCAAAGCATACGTGTATGCAATTGTTGTTATTCAAATTGTCGCAATCTGGCAGTTTATTCATTTCTTAACGGGCTACCCGATTCTTGATTTCCATACTCGTTCGTATGTCCATAGTGTCGAATCGGATGTTTTGTTTAATTTTCGCTTAACCTCGCTTTTAGACGAACCGAGTTTTCTCGTACCGATATTGATGGATGGTTTGATTCTCGGTTTTATTTTGTATGCGAGCAAGAAGAAATATATTTGGCAAGTCTTACTTCCAGGATTATTCGTTTTAGTTTTTTTTCATTCTCGGTAAGTGGTTATGCTAATTTTGCCTTGATTGCTGGCGTGCTTGTATTATTATTGCTTACAGCAAAAATTAAAATGAAGAAGTCTGTTATGCTCTATAGCTTGATTGGATTAGGTGTATTACTGGTACTTGCCGTTGGCTTTTGGAGCTTTATTCTGGAGCTACTTATGCCGGTTATTGGTCGATTTGACTCAATCTTTGATATTCATCAGCACAGTCGGCTATATATGTTAGTGATGCCATTTGTCTGGCTGTTTGATTATTCATTTGTAAACAGTTTGTTTGGATTTGGCCCAAGCAGCTACGACTTTTTAGCACGAACAAAATTTCTTTATCATCAAGGAGCGTTAAGCGGCACTTCTAACAATGTATTTGTCGATTTGTTGTTTGAGCACGGCCTCGTTGGTTTTATTGCTTTCACATCTGCATTTATTTGGATTTTATGGAGACTTTTTCAAAGAAGAAAAAAACGATAGGTATTACCTTTATGCATTCGTTTTATGGGTGCAGCTTGGGATAACATCGCTGTATCGTTCCGACTTTGCTTCACCTCGCTTCTGGTTAATTGTGATTCTAACGTTCAGCTTTGTTGAAATAGCGAAAAGAAGAATAAAAAAAAGCAATATTGAAAAGCGGGTCAATTAAAAAAAACAGAGATGATTCGCTTCTACGCAAATTAGGGGATTGATTTGCAAAAAATACGATTCATTAAATCAAGGGTGTATTGGTTATTTAGGACCAGTGCGCCCTGTTTTGCATTAATCTGACTTTTGCACTTGATGGATAGTAAGAATGGTGTTTGCAAATACTTGGAGTGTGGGGGGATCGACATGAAGAGGCAGATGTTTGTTATGAAATACATAATGATTGGCTTAGCGGTTTTTATGTTTTTGCTCGGTTTCTTCTTCATTGAAGAAGACGAGGGGGCAGGCTTCATGGAAAGCAAAAAGCCGGAAAAAAAGTGAGGAAGAAATGCGAATTTCACTGCTCCTTTACTTAGAAGCTGCCAAATATAGGTTGAGTTCCTTGGAGGATGGACGGTCCGATGCTTCAGCCCTGTCCTCTCACTTTTCTAACGCTTTAACAACCGACATCCTCGCTTTTTATGAGGAGCCAGACGAGCATTTTAATACAAAAGCAATGATCGAGTCATTTCTGGCGATCGATACGAGTCAATATCCTTTGTTTGTTGCAGAAGAGGGGGATCAAATCAAAATATTGTGGCCGCCGTACCAAACGGCGAGATTACGGTTCAGTTTGAGAAAAGCGACAATGGGTGGCTCATTCAGGATATTAAGCTTTAAGCGATAAATTGCAGGAGGAAAGCCTGCTATCATAGCAAGTCCAAAACAGGATGTCGAGCTCGAGGGAAGGCAGAGTAAACGTCAAATCTATAATTCTACTTTAAAGGGGTCAATCTCATGGGAAATGAACAGCCGTTAGTATCAATTGTAACTCCTCTTTATAATGCAGAGCGATTTATCGAAGAAATGATTGATTCTGTTATTGGTCAAACATATTCCAATTGGGAGTTAATTATTATCGATGATGCTTCAACGGATAGAAGCTTCGAATTAGTAAAGGCTAAGGTTAGAAATGAATTGAGAATTCGCTTGTACCAGTTTCAGGAAAATAAAGGGGCAGCTGCAGCTAGGAATAAAGGGATTCAGCAGGCAAAAGGAAAATATTTAGCCTTTCTTGATAGCGATGACTTATGGCTACCAACAAAATTAGAGAAGCAAGTTGACTTTATGGAACAGGGTGAAAAGGTATTTAGCTTTACGAGTTATTATGTGCTTAAAGAAAATATGAATAGTCATAAGAAGCTCGTTTCGGCTCCAGCCGAAGTCACATACGAGCTGCTGTTAAAAAAATACGATTATCGGTTGTTTAACGGTCATGTTAAATATAGAGAAGCTTGGAAAAGTTCAAATGCCAACGATTCGGACGCGACAGGACTTTGTACTTTGGCTCCAAATTTTAAAGCAGGGCCATAAAGCATATGGAATGGCGGAAGGGTTAGCCTGTTACCGTAAAGTTAGCAATTCGATTTCCAGCAATAAGCTGAAAGCGGCCAAACGAAACTGGATGGTTTATCGTGATTTCGAAAAGCTTTCCTTTATAAAAACGTGTTATGTGTTTGTTAATTATGCTTGGAATGGACTAAAAAAAATATAGCCTACTCCAGGATTCGTTATTCAAGGCTACACGGAAGTAAGAGCGCCACCCAAAGAGTGAAGGATTTGTTAGGGGGAAAGCGCTGCCTGTAATAATTCAATGAACGATTAGTGGCTAGGTTGTCAATCCCACTGGTTAGAGGGCTTACAGTTTAATTTCGCTTTATAAAGGTTTTGTAAAAAAAGGTGTAAATCGGCTCTTTTAAATATATTTATTTGGTAGGGTAGAGCCAAGCCACACAGCAAACATTCATTTCAACTCGATGGTATAGAGAGGTGTTGACATGCTTGAGTATGTGCTTGGATTTATAGTTGCCTTTGCCGCAACAGTCATTAGTATACCTTTTGTCATTCGTTTCGCAAAAAAAATACGGGTTTGTTGATCAGCCAAATGAGCGAAAGGTTCATCAGAAAAGCATACCCCGTATTGGTGGAGTCGCTATTTTGATCGGAGCTGTAGCCGGCACATTACTGATTAGCCCTGCAAATGAATATATGCTTGCGATCGTCGTTGGGGCAGCGATTATAGTAACAATAGGGCTACTTGACGATAAATATGACTTAAGTGCAAGGGTGAAGCTGGTTGCGCAAATCGCGGCTGCGTGTATTGTTGTTTTTTCAGGATTGACGATTGAGCAGATTTATTTTCCGTTAATTGGTACAATTGAGCTTGGCTTTTTTTAGCTACGCTGTCACGGTTCTTTGGATTGTCGCATTAACGAATTCGATTAATTTAATCGACGGCCTTGACGGATTGGCTGGTGGCGTTGCCACAATTGCACTTTCGACGATGCTATTAATGGCTCTTCTTAGCCAGGTGCTTATCAAACAGTCATTGCATTATCGCTTGTTTTAATCGCCAGCTTACTCGGCTTCCTGCTGTTTAATTTCCACCCAGCAAAAATTTTCATGGGGGATACGGGGGCGTTGTTTTTAGGCTATAGTATTGCAATTGTATCGATGCTTGGCTTTTTCAAAAGTGTGACGGTCTTTAGCTTAATTGTTCCAGTGATGATTCTCGGCGTTCCTATTCTGGATACAGTGTTTGCTATTGTACGCAGAATCTTAAATCGACAGCCGATCTCAGAGGCGGATAAAGGTCATCTCCACCACTGTTTGTTAGAGATGGGTTATGGGCATCGAAAAACAGTTTTAATCATTTATGGGATAAGCATTGTCTTTGGCGTAGCGGCAGTCCTTTTTTTCAAACTCTACCTTATGGGCTTCGCTTGCGATCATGATTAGTTTACTCATATTGATTCAGCTATTTGCGGAAGGAATAGGGTTAATTGGTAAAAAAACGCAAGCCTTTCATGAACGCTGTCAAGCGGATATCATTAATCACGCAAGTATTAAAAAAGTAAACCGGCCTTTGGCTGGTTTACTTTTTCGTCTTAAAAGCTTGTAATATTATTTTCTGGTTGCTCCTCAGCCTTTTCCAAGTCAAGGTGTTGCTTGAGTTCGGATTGAACCTCTAATAAATTCTCTTCATTAGGGAGCATATAATACACTCCATCAATCCTAGTGTCTTCTCCCTCCAGCTGAATCGTCTCAATTTCGTTTAGCGAAGTGGCGTATCCGTGCAAAGCAAGCATATTCGGGAACGACAGGTTTGTATTCAAATTATCACCAATAGCGTCTAGTACATCATCAAATTTCGTTATGGACGAGAAGCTCGCAGCTTTCTTAATGATACCTTCTATTACTTGCTGTTGCCTTTGGCCCCGTCCTCTGTCGCCGCCTCCCTGAGGGTGCTTCCGCATCCGCGAGTAGGCAAGCGCTTCTTCTCCATCCAAATGTTGGATTCCTTTTCTAAATTGTACATACTCACTGCTCGTATTTTTTTCTTCGAAATCTAATTGTACATCAACTTCAATACCGCCTAATGCGTCAACAACCTCGATTAATCCTTCAAAATTAACCCATCCGTAATAATCAATTGGAATATCAAGAAAATGTTCAACCGTATCAATTGACATATCAAGTCCGCCATAGGCATGAGCATGATTTATTTTGTCTAAAGTCCCTCTGCCAATCAGCTCAACTCTCATATCGCGCGGAATGCTAGTCAGGATAATTGAATTCTTATCCTTGTTAAATGTTGCCACGAGCATTGCGTCTGTCCGGGCACCTTTTTCTCCCGGTCGAGCATCATCACCGAGTAGCAGGACGGAGAAATTGTCTTTGCTCGGATTGACGGCTTCGGTTCGACGTTCTGATTTGTCACCACGCTGGAGCGGCTGTTCATCAGCGGTTACATTTGACAGCTTCCAGGCAAGATATCCAGCAAAGCCACCAAAGGTAAGCAAAGAAATTACGCAAAGTACGAGAAATGCTTTTAACACTTTCCTTAGTGAACCTTTTTTTTCTTCTTTTTTTCTAATCTAGATTGCGTCATCGCAATACCTCACTTCTTCATATTAAAAGAATAATAGCTAAAAAGTAATTGGAAATTTCATAAAAAGAAAATCATACATGTAATCAATAATATCGAAAAAAACTCGAATTCGTAAAGTGGAAATCAAAACCGTAACATGAATTTACTGAAATGTTCAAAATGCAATGATAAAGTCTAACAGCTGCTTTATGAAGAACGCTAAAAAAATATAAATAGGGGCCTTAAACGCCTTATCTGCTTTAACCGAATCGGCATTGCTAAATTGTATGAAAAGTGAAGACAGATCATTCAAGCGGCTGGCTCACGACAATTTTTCCTTTCTTTCGTTTTATAAGGTGGATCGGGGAATTGGAAACTAAAGTAAAAAAACGCTTCTTATCTTTATTCTAATAAAGGATTAAAACAAAAAATTAATTTGATTTTGTTATAATTAGCATTTAATAAAAACGTAAATAAATACTAGAAAATTTATGTTTTTCGAAAGATAATCAAATCTTTGCTGATATATTCGCTAAAAATAGATAATTTAATTATTAATTCGCCTAAAAAAAGACCTATACAGCGAAAAATGTAAGGAAACATTACATTAAAAAATCAATTTAAATAGATTGAATATTGCTTTCCTTGCTATGTTCCCTTATAATAACTGTAATTCAAATTACGTAATTTGCAAAAAAAGTGTGTGATTTTTTTTACATTCGTTATCATACGATATAAATTCAGCAACTATATGGGGCGAAATGAGTGAAATTATGGCAAAATTAGATGAAATCGATCTTGCTATACTGAAATATTTACAAGAAAATGGAAAACGTTCCTATACAGAGATTGCTAAATTACTAGACGTAAGTGAAGGTACAATTAGAACCAGAATAAACCGGATGCTGAAGGAAAAAGTATTTGAATTTGTAATCCATACCGACCCGAACAAAATCGGGCTTAATGTTCAAGTCATTATCGGGATTACAACAAAGCTCGGTCAACAGGAAAAAGTAGCGTATGAACTAAATCGCTATCCTGAGGTCCGCTTCGTCGGCGCGTTTTCAGGAAGAAATGATTTGATTTTGCAAGCGTATTTCAAAAATAATGACGAGCTGGTTAACTTTGTTAATAAAGAATTAGCAAAAATGGATGGAATCATCGCTGCGACGTTAGTATTGAATTAAAGCAATATAAGGACTCATTTTATTACTTGAACAAATAATGAGAGGCGGTTAGTTAACTGCTGTAACAAGGCGGCTTTTTTTCTCAACTTTGTTTTCAGACTTTTTGAACAACCTTTAATCAAAGTTTGCAAAGGTTAATTGAGAGAGGAGAGAAAAGTCTAGAAACTTATTATTAGGGTGATTAATTTGAATGAAGAGCTATTAAACATTAAAAATCTGAAAACGTCTTTTCGGATTAAGGAACAATACTATGCTGCTGTAGATAATGTGTCACTAACTGTCAATAAAAATGAAGTGCTAGCAATCGTCGGGGAATCAGGCTCTGGCAAAAGCGCTCTTGCGTTTTCTGTAATGAGACTTCACAATCGAGCGAAAATTGAGGGCAATATTTTTTTACAAAAATCAGGATATTGCTAATGTTTCGATTGGTAAGCTTAACCGACTTCGTGGAAATGAAATGGGAATGATATTTCAGGATCCCCTTACGGCATTGAATCCTTTAATGATGATTGGCGATCAGATTAGTGAAGCGATCTTCCTTCATAATAAGAAGTTATCGAAAGCGCATAGGAAGGAAAGGGTCATAGAGCTCCTGAAGAAGGTAGGAATCCCTCGACCAGATTACACGTTCAATCAGTTTCCTCATGAACTTTCTGGTGGGATGAGGCAGCGGGTAGTCATTGCGATGGCGATTGCCAATGAGCCTGAGCTGTTAATTGCCGATGAACCTACGACCGCTCTGGATGTGACCATTCAGTCACAAATTCTTGATTTGTTGAAAAAGCTTAAAGACGATATTCATGCCGGGATTATTTTAATTACTCACGATTTAGGCGTAGTTGCGAGATGGCCGACCGAGTGGCTGTTATGTATGCGGGACAAATTGTCGAAATTGCCGATGTTCATACTTTATTTGATCATGCCTTGCATCCGTATACGAGGTCGTTATTAAATTCAGTGCCGACAACGCATGACGCTAAATCGAAGCTCCACGTGATTAAGGGAATTGTCCCTTCTTTGCAAAATTTACCTCGGGAAGGCTGTCGTTTTAAAGCAAGAATGCCTTGGATCGACGATTCAGCGCACGAGGAAAGCCCTGAGCTGCATGAGGTCGGACCTGGTCATTTTGTTCGTTGCACTTGCTATCAGCATTTTTACTTCCCGGATGCAAGTAAGGAGGATCAGAATCATGGGGCTTCTTGAGGTAGAAGATTTAAAAGTTCACTTTCCGATACGGGGTGGATTATTGAAACGAATTGTTGGTTATGTCAAGGCGGTCGATGGGGTCTCTTTTTCGATTGAACCAGGAAAAACTTACGGACTGGTTGGAGAATCAGGCTCCGGCAAGACGACAACTGGGCGTGCCATTATCGGCTTGAATACAATTACTTCCGGCAAAGTATCCTTTAATGAGGAGGACTTGACAAGCGGTAAACGTTCTCGGATTGACGTGAGCAGAGACATTCAGATGGTCTTTCAAGATCCGTATTCTTCACTAAATCCAAAAAAAGCGTGTGCTTGACATTGTTTCCGAACCGATTCGTAATTTTGAAAAGCTATCTAGAGCAGAAGAAAAGAGGCGAGTTCAAGAATTAATGGAGCAGGTCGGGCTGAGTCCGGAAAGCGTTTACAAATATCCGCATGAATTCTCTGGCGGTCAGCGACAGCGCATCGGTATTGCGAGAGCGATTGCACTAAAGCCGAAGCTGATTATTGCCGATGAGCCAGTCTCGGCGCTTGACGTCTCCGTGCAGGCTCAGGTGCTGAACTTCATGCAAGATATTCAGCAGGAATTAAATTTAACCTATCTTTTTATCAGCCACGATCTAGGAATCATCAGACATATGTGCGATCAAATTGGGATTATGTATAAAGGGCGTTATGTTGAACAAGGGACGACTAATGACATTTTCAACGATCCTCAGCATATATACACGAAGCGCCTTGTTGCCGCTATTCCTGATATTGATCCGAAAAATCGTGAAAAACAGCTTCGGTTCCGGCAAGAAGTAAAACAGGAATACGAGCAGTCATATAACGATTATTTTGATGATGAGGGCTTAGCTTACGGATTAAAGTCCGTATCGGATACACATTTAGTGGCTTTGCCTGAGAAAGGTTGATTTAATATGTGGAAATTTACTGTACGTCGGATCATTATCATGATTCCCCAGATTATTGTACTTAGTATATTAGTTTTTATTATGGCAAAGCAAATGCCTGGTGACGCGTTAACCGGGTTAATCGATCCGAATGTGGATCCGGCAACGATTGAAGCGAGACGGGAAGCGCTCGGACTCAACAATCCATGGTATATCCAATATTGGGATTGGTTAAAAGGGGTAGTCCAAGGAGACTTCGGACAATCCTTTCGTCACAAAATGGCAGTTACTGACCTGATTAGCGATCGTCTCGTTAATACATTTTGGCTGTCGCTAATGACTTTGTTTTTTACATACTTAATTGCGATTCCGCTCGGAATTACAAGTGGACGCTTCAATGATACGTGGGGCGACCGTTTAATTACCGGTTACACTTATTTAGGGTTTGCGGCGCCACTATTTATTTTTGCACTATTAATGCTTTGGATTTTCGGCTTTTATTTTGGCTTATTTCCGACAGGTGGAAGTGTCGCACCAGACTAACGCCGGGTACTTTTGAATATATTGCAAGTAAGATCAATCATCTGCTATTGCCGTCGATATCGATGGCGCTCATTACGACGGTCTCTACTGTTCAGTATTTGCGTAGCGAGATTATTGATACGAAGCAAAAGGATTTTATCATTACTGCAAGGGCAAAAGGCGCGAACGAATCAAGGGTTTATAATCGTCATATTTTTAGAAACTCACTTCTGCCGATTGCCGCTTTTTTTGGCTATGAAATAACCGGACTTATCGGAGGAACGATCTTCATCGAAACGATCTTTAGCTATCCGGGCATGGGGCAATTATTTTTACAATCAATCACTTTACGCGACTACAGCGTCATGACCGCACTCGTACTATTATTTGGCGTTGCGGCGGTTTTAGGGGCGTTAATATCGGATATTATTTTAAGTCTCGTTGACCCACGCATTCGGATTAAATAAGAAAGTTTGAGGTGATTTAAGTGGATTTAAACAATACGAATTTGCAGACGCAGTCGCAGGAGCTCGATAAGAGTCCATCAGGCTGGCGTATTATATGGCGCGAACTCGTTCGCGATAAAATTGCATTTATTTCGTTAATATTTATAATTCTTGTAACAACGGTCGTTTTTGGAATTTCGCTTATTCTCGATCAAGCTGAGATTGTTACGGTAGACTTATTTGCCATTCATAAGCCGCCATCAGCTGAATTCTGGCTTGGCACCGACTATGGAGGCAGGGATATTTTTGGACAATTGATTATCGGCACGCGTAATTCGCTTACAATTGGGATTTTGGTTACGTTAATGACCGGTACGATTGGTATTTTAGTAGGGCTTGTTTCTGGATACTTTGGTGGCACGGTAGACAATGTGTTTATGCGGATCGTTGACTTTTTTTGTCATTTTGCCGACTCTTATGATTGTCATCGTTTTTGTCACCATTGTTCCTAGTTATGGTATCGTTTCTTTTTCGCTAATCATGACGGCGTTTTTATGGATGGGGATCGCAAGGCTGATTCGCTCCAAGGCGCTGCAGGAGAAAGAGCTGGATTATGTCCAGGCTTCGAAAACGTTAGGTTCTTCAAATTTGAAGATTATGTTTACTCAAGTTTTACCTAACTTAAGCTCAATTATCATTGTCACAATGACATTGAACTTAGCGGCGAACATCGGCTTGGAATCCGGGCTTTCGTTTTTAGGCTTCGGCTTACCTGAGAGTACACCGAGCCTCGGTACATTGATTAGCTATGCGACCAACCCGCAAACGTTGGAGTTTAGATGGTGGATCTGGTTACCTGCGTCAATACTCATTCTCGTATTGATGTTGAGTATAAATAATGTCGGTCAGGCGTTAAAGCGTGCGACCGATGCAAGACAAAGAAGAGGATAAAAAAAAGGGAGGTACAAATGATGGGAAAGGAAAGATTTAGTAAAGCGTTGTTTGCGCTTATGCTTATCTTCCTGCTTGCGCTAGCGGCGTGTAGCGGAGGAACTGATGATGAACCAGCTGATACGGGAGGCGACACAGAGGAAGGTTCAGGTGGCGAAGGTGATGAAGAGGAAGCTTCCGGTGAAGATGATGGACTTTATTCCATTGATGATTTCAGTAATATTAAAACAAACGAAGGCGAAGCATCGAAGGCGGGTCATTTACTTTTGGTCTCGTCTCCGACACTGCATTTGAAGGGACATTGAACTATAATTTCTATTCGGGGAATCCCGATGCTCAAGTGTTAGGTTGGTTTGATGAAGCACTTCTAACATGGGATGAAAATTTCGTCTACACAAATGATGGTGCAGCCACATATGAAGTGGACGACGACGGTCGTACGTTCACTTTTACGATTCGCGACAATGTAAACTGGCACGACGGGGAGCCTGTGACTGCCGAGGACTGGCTATTTGCTCATGAAGTTATCGGCGATCCGGATTACGACGGCGATCGGTATGGAAATAACTTCACGAATATTGAAGGTATGGAAGAATATCATAACGGTGAAGCAGACACGATTTCCGGAATTGAAGTATTAAACGACAAACAGCTGCAAATTACGTATATTCAATCGACGCCTTCGTTGATTACTGGTGGAATATGGACATATCCGCTTGCGAAGCATATTTTTGGAGACATGGAAGTTGCCGATATGTCTTCTTCTCCAGAAGTGCGCGAGAATCCGATTGGCATTGGTCCATTCAAGGTTGAAAGCATTGTGCCGGGCGAATCAGTCGTCTATTCTAAAAACGAAGACTACTGGCGCGGTGAGCCGAACCTAGATGAAGTAACTGTTAAGGTTGTTAATCCAAATGTCGTTGTTCAAGAGCTTCAGAGCGGTGGGGTTGACGCAGTAAATACATTCCCGGTGAATCAATTCCCAGATAATGACGATATGTCTAATGTCGAATATCTTGGAATCGTGAGTCGCTCATACACATATATTGGCTTCAAGCTTGGAAAATGGGGAGACGGCGAAGTCGAACCCGATCCGGATGCTAAAATGGCTGATGTGAACCTGCGTAGGGCTATGTGGCACGCAGTTGATAACGATACCGTAGGGGAGCGTTTCTACCACGGTCTACGTTGGGGCGCAACTACTCTGATCCCACCAATTCATCCTGAATTCCACGATGATTCAAATCCGGGATTACAATACGATCCAGAGAAGGCAACCGAAATACTTGACGAAGCTGGATATGAGGACGTTGATGGAGACGGTATTAGAGAAGATCCAGATGGTAATGAGCTAGTGATCAACATGGCTTCCATGAGCGGTGATGACATTGCTGAACCACTCGCCCAATACTATATCCAGGCGTGGGAGCAAGTTGGTTTGAAGGTTCAACTAGTTGATGGACGTTTAATGGAATTTAACTCATTCTACGATCGGTTAGAAGAGGACGATCCGGATATCGATATTTACCAAGGCGCATGGCAAGTTGGTATTGATGTTAACCCAACATCTCTTTGGGGTCGAAACTCTACCTTCAATTATACGCGTTGGGCAAATGAAGAAAACGATCGCTTGCTAGCGGAAGGTATTTCTGAAGAAGCCTTTGATGTTGACAAACGTCGCGAAATATATTACGAATGGCAGCAGCATATGGTTGATGAAGTACCTGTATTCCCAACTGTATATCGTGCTGATCTAGTAGCTGTAAACAATCGTGTCCATAACTATTCGATCGGTGATGGTACAGGGATGTACCGTTATGAAATAGCTGTAACACAAGAGGAACCGTTCGTAGCTGAATAAGCTAATTGAACAAATAAAAGAAGACCCGCTTCGGTGGGTCTTTTTTAAGGTAGAAGGCTATAAAATGTAAGTGCTGTGTAAACAAGCTGTTACGATGCAGGGCGAAGGAGCGTGGAGCCCAATCTGGCAAACTCCTTTTTCTCTTTTCATAAAAACTGTCTAAGTTTAATTAGTCTCTCGTTACAAAAAAAATAGACTACTGAAAACTAAGTGAGGGATTTAAAATGAAAACAGTATTATTAACAGGCTTTGAACCGTTCCTCGAAAATCGTGTAAACCCGACAGAACAGCTCGTTCAACAATTAAATGGCGCGGTGATTAATGAGTATGAAGTTAAAGGGGTTGTGCTTCCGGTTTCCTTCCGACAAGCTGGTCCCGTATTAATCAATTCCTTTAAGGCATTTAAGGTTGATGCTGTAGTCATGCTTGGAGTAGCGGTTGGCCGCAGCCGGATTACTCCGGAGCGCATAGCCATCAATTGTAAGGACGGAGCTTCTGATAACGGAGGAGTCAGTTACGAAGATGAATCAATACATGAGGACGGTGAGGCCGCGTATTTTTCCAGTTTGCCGATACGAAAAATAACGAACACGTTGCAGGAGGAAGGACTTCCTGCGGCGATATCAAATACGGCTGGAACGTATGTATGTAACTATGTGATGTACGAAATGCTTGATTACTTAGCTAAGCAACAAATGAATATCCCGGCTGGTTTTATTCATGTCCCCGCTAATCAAGAACTAGCGCTAACACGGCCGGAGCTTCCTTACATGAAACAACAGGAGCTGGAGCGTGCCGTGACAATTAGTATTAATTGCCTAGGGTAACAGTAGCTGTGAACTGCCAAATCAGACGATTAAGCGGAATGCGGGATACGTTGCTGAGCCCTTTGAAATAAAGGGCTAGCAATCTTCTTCTACATATAACTGTCTCCCTTTTGTGAAAGTGGCTTGGCCGTTCGTCAACCCGGTCATCCAATCGATAAAAGCTTCGACATTTGTGGTTTGGACGAAAGTACTTATTTTCACCTGTCCAGTATACTCAATTTCATTAAGAATATAGGAAGATTGCCGTAATTCGTTCTCCACTTTCCCGAGCCAGTGATAATCAAGTGTTGTATCGATTAATTGATGTAAAGTACGGCAAACGATGCCTACGGAATCCAGCCCTTGACTGACTGCCCCGCTATAAGCACGAATTAAGCCTCCTGCGCCTAATTTTATACCTCCAAAATAACGCGTGACAACAACGGCAGTGTCTTTGAGCTCTCTTTTCTTTAACACATCAAGCATTGGTACTCCTGCTGTTCCGCTCGGTTCACCATCATCATTCGCCTTTTGAATGTGATCTTGTTCACCAATGATATAAGCAGAACAATTGTGAGTCGCATTCCAGTTTTGCTTTTTTTATTTTATTAATAAAGTTTTGAGCCTCCTGTTCGGATGTCACCCGCTCAAAGTAGGAAATGAAACGAGATTTTTGTACGATTATTTCGTGTTCTCCATACATTTTCACAGTTTGATAGGTTAAAAGCACGCTTGCTCCTCCTCTTTTTTTCACAGTTTTACAAATGTGCGACATCTTGATGTAACAAATGTTTGATACGATATCCGTGTCAGCGAGTGAAATTTCTTTTTAGGCTATAAGTTACATATTTCCTGATTTTTTTAAGAACTTTGATGTAAGATAAGAATAGCCGAATATTTCTACTGAAGCAATAAAGCGGGAAAATGTAGAGAAAATAGACCTAAAATTCAGTAGAAGGAGTTTGAGCATTTTTTTTAATCTTCCTCCCTTGTTATTAAAGCGGTTCAACGATTATTGCGAAAAGTGAGGCGGAGTTTAGGTGGTGATTGACTTGACTGACATTAATATATTGGATCAAATCATTAAAAAAAACAGTGAATACAGTAAGTGAAAGTCGTGAACAAATTTTTGAAATCAGTGAAAAGTCTCGACAGGAATATCAAACTTTGCAAAAGGATTTAATCGAAGTCCGCTTAAAAGTCGCTGAAATTATTGAGCGTACAGACCAAACAGAGAGGAATGTTCGATACTCACGCAACCGTTTAGTCGAAGTTAGTAAGGCCTTCAACCGATATAGTAATGAGGAGGTTCGCATTGTATATGAGCAAGCGAATAAATATCAAATACAATTGGCCGTCTTGCGTCAGGAAGAGGTTCAGCTGAGAGAACGGCGTGATAACATCGAACGGAGACTCATACATCTTGCAGATACTGTCGAGAGAGCAGAACAATTGGCAAGCCAAATGTCAGTCGTATTCAATTTTTTATCACATGATTTAAAGCAGGTCGGTGAAGTTATTGAGGATGCAAGGGAAAGGCAAGCGTTTGGTCTTAAAATAATCCAGGCGCAAGAAGATGAACGAAAAAAACTTTCCCGGGAATTCATGACGGACCAGCTCAGATGATGGCGAATGTCCTGCTTCGTGCAGAGCTAATCGAACGGATTTATCAAGAAAAAGGAATTGAGCAAGCGTTGGACGAAATGAGATCATTAAGAAAAATGGTTAAAATTTCACTTGCCGAAGTTAGAAGGATTATTTACGATCTTCGTCCAATGGCCTTAGATGATTTAGGCTTAATTCCTACACTTGAAAAATATTTAAAAACTTTTGAAGAGCATAATCATGTCAATGTTTCATTCCATCACTTTGGTAAAGAGAACCGTTTACCTCAGGACTTCGAAATTGCCTTGTTTCGTCTTGTGCAGGAGGCAGTACAAAACGCCTATAAGCATGCGGAACCAAATGAAATAAAAGTGAAAATTGAAATTCGTAAATCTAACGTTATAATGGTAATAAAAGATGATGGAAAAGGCTTCGATACTGCAAAAAAGAAGGAAGGCTCATTCGGATTAATGGGAATGAAAGAAAGAGTGAATATGCTGAAAGGAGAATTTTCTATTGACTCTAAAATCGATGTCGGGACGGTCGTAATGATACAAGTACCGTCGCGACCAGAACTTCAGTAGTGGATTAATCCGTTCCATAATCTTTTCGAACATAGAGAGCAAGGGTGCCGCAGGAAAATGGTGGACGAGCTTTCATTGGTGATGTGCTTTTGATTGAATCTCCATTGAAAAAAATTCTGTTACCAAGCTCTGGTCATCTGAAAGAATCTTTAAGAAAGTATTATAACCGTTAATACGGAGAGGTGATTCAAACAATGGAAACAGACAAACGTAAAATAAGAATCGTACTTATTGATGACCATCAATTATTCCGTGAAGGTGTTAAAAGAATTCTGGCGATGGAGTCCGAATTCGAAATAGTGGCTGATGGAGAAGATGGCACGCAAGCAGTTGAACTCGTTGAGCAGTACCACCCAGATGTTATTTTAATGGACATCAACATGCCGAATATGAACGGTGTTGAAGCGACTCGTGAACTTGTTACTACTTATCCTAATGTAAAAGTACTTATTCTTTCTATCCACGATGACGAGTCTTATGTAACACATGTTCTGAAAACTGGAGCCGCTGGCTATCTATTGAAAGAAATGGATGCCGATGCTTTAATTGAAGCGGTCAAGGTTGTCGCATCCGGTGGTGCGTACATTCATCCGAAAGTTACCCATAACTTGATTAAAGAATATCGCCGTTTGGCAACCGAGGATGACAAGTATGAGGAATCGATAGGCTATCGTGAAGTTGAATACCGGAAGCCTTTACACATCCTCACTCGCAGGGAATGTGAAGTGCTACAGCTCATGACTGATGGTCAAAGCAACCGTGCCATTGGCGAATCGCTTTATATTAGTGAAAAGACGGTTAAAAACCATGTTAGTAATATCCTGCAAAAAATGAACGTTAACGATCGGACACAAGCTGTGGTCGAAGCAATTAAAAAAAGGATATGTAGTCGTCCGCTAATACAAGTTGGCGCTTTTATATAAAAGGGTGTGAGAACCTAATCTCACACCCTTTTTTGGAAGTTGACCAAGGTTTAATATTTCCTCTCCAGCTTGCTTATTTTCTCTTGAAACGGCTGTTTGAACAAGGTACATTTAAATAAAGTACAGTTTTTCGGAGGATTGACCAGAGGAACTGCAAATGACTGGAAAGAAAAGTGAGGAAATTAATATGAACAAAGTTGCGATTGTGACAGATAGTACGGCTTACCTTCCAAAGGACGTTCGCGAGCAGTACCGAATCAACATGATTCCACTGAATGTCGTTTTCGGTGAAAAGTCATATCAAGAGGAAATCGATATTAATGTCAATGAATTTTATCAGAAAATGGGTGAGGCTG
This sequence comes from Bacillus sp. JCM 19058, assembly GCA_001310555.1. The sequence continues at coordinate 26,648 of BAXO01000020.1, read as the reverse complement.
ATGAATTGCCAACGACATCACAGCCTGCAATTGGACAATTTGTTAGCGTATTTGAGAAGCTTCAGCAGGAAGGCTATGAACAAATCGTCACGATTCATCTCTCAAGTAAAATCAGCGGAACTTATCAGGCGGCGATAAGTGCTAGTCAATTGGTCGAAGGAATCGAAGTTATCGGGATCGATTCTGAGATTAGCTGTGCTCCTCAAGCTCAGTTAGCCCTTGAAGCCTCGACAATTGTCGAGAAAGGACAAGGGATCGATACGATCATCGAACGGATAAAAGAAATTAAAGATAGCTGGAATGCTTATTTTATGGTGGACGATCTTAACCATTTGCATCGAGGCGGGCGATTAAATGCTACTCAGCTTTTAATGGGGAATTTATTAAAGATTAAGCCGATTTTACACTTTGTCGATGGGCGTATCGTCCCGTTCGAAAAAGTGAGAACCGAGAAAAAAAGCCATGGCGAGAATTATTGGCATGCTAGCAGAGGACTTGAATCGAGAAGGCTCTTTTCATGTTACTGTCATTCATGGAAATCGAAAGGAAGCAGCCGAGGAAATAGCAGAATCGATTCGCTCGACTCACTCGAACGCATTCGTTGACATTAGTTACTTTGGTCCCGTGATCGGTACCCATTTAGGTGCCGGTAGCTTAGGCGTAAGCTGGTATAAAAAATCTTAATTTATTCGGAGAGTAGGTCCCCGCTCTCCCCCTATCCTAAGAAGTGATATGCTTCCTCTGAGGAACCCTACTTTTGAAGAGATTAAGAGTGTAACCATTCGAATGACGCTTATTTTGTTTAACTCAATTGATCGTGAATCGGAAGGGAGATTTTCTAATAGCTCTCATGTCTTGTCGGTAAATACCCTTATTCCAGTTTATTCACCACATTAATGTTTTTTTTCAAACTCTCAATACTTCAACTCCGAGGTGTCTCCGTTAACAGAGTTATAAGCTTTCCACAAGGCTTTTTTTCTAGGAAGTTCCACCACCTTTTCCAGTTTTTGATCAATACGTGCAAATTAGTCAATGGATGAACCAATGACATTTTAAGGAAGGATGAATCGATGTGCAAAGAGTAGTAAAACAATCGCGAGCTTTATTGTACATGCTTGTATGTTTACTCGTTTTTGCTCCGACATCTGTGCTAGCTACTGAAGGCGAAACCAAACAAATTGATTATGTAGCATTAGGCGATTCGTTGGCTGCAGGAATTCTTTCTGACAATACACTTGGTTTTGGATATGTAAGTAATATTGCAAGTAATCTTGAATCTAGAGGGTACGAGGTGAATTTGTTAAATAAAGGAGTGCCTGGAGCTACTTCAGAAGATGTGCTGTCAGAATTACCCGAAATCGCAAAATTGGCAGACGCCGACATAATTACGATTAGTGTTGGTGCAAATGATGTGCTGGCTGGACTGGATCCTTCACTTCTCGTTGGGTTCGATCCGAAATATTTGGCTCCTGGCGAGGCCGCAAAACTAGAGCAAGCGTTACAGGGTGCGAAGGTTGGAGCGGAGCGTGCGGGAAATGCAGCGCTTCATGCAATAGATGAAGCGAAAGAGCCGGTGGACGCAGTTCAGTCTGCCATTCAGCGTGTAACGGATACACTAGAGGAAGTAATAGAAGAAATTGAGCCATATGAGCACTTACTGCCTCGGAGGTAGAAGAAACATTGGGTGAAATACTCAATCATGTTGAAAAGGCATTAGTAAGCGTTGCAGGAGCAAACGATAAATTAGCTACTGCGAAGGAAGCGCTGAACAGAGATGAAGGAGCTATGGCTTTAGAAGAGTTAGCTACCGAATTAGGTGAAGCGGCTGATGCGTTAAATCCTGCCGTGAGGAAGCTTGAAATAATAAAAGTATTTATAGAAGGGGCGCCATTTTTACCCGAAGAAGTCCAAATGACGGTACAAGCCGTTAAGCAATGGGCAACGAGTGCGGAGGAAGCCGCAAGTACAGCAAAATCAGCTGTTGGAGTTGCAAAGGGTAAAGCAGATGCGTTTATTGTAGCGCAGGAAAAAGCAGAAGCGGCACACCTTCTAGTAGAACAGGTAGAGAAGATTGTTCAGATGGTAGGGGCAATCGAAGGGAAAGTTCATACTGTCGGTGCGAACATCGCGCAAATATTAAAGGAAATTAAGACGGTGAATCCAACTGCCAAGCTTTACGTCATGGGTTATTACAACGCCTTACCTTATTTAGGTAATGATATACAAACAGGTGTAACGCTACCATTGCTTGAAGGGTTGAACAGGGCTATCCAAACTTCTGTGCATCAATTTGGAGCAATCAATGTACCTACATTTGATTTGTTTGAAGGTAATTATGAAACTTTTCTTCCTGAGCCGACAAATATTCATCCGAGTGAAGCTGGATACAGCGCGCTAACTGAACGATTCATGGAAGAAATAAGTAAATCATTCCCTGGCGCTGAACTAGAAAAACCGAGAGAGAGGGGGATTGAGTTAGGCGAAAAGGTTAGTGTAAGCAAAGGAGAATTCCTTCTCATTAATGGAACGTCAGTAAACCTGTTGTTACCAGAAAACCTTCCAGTAGGAACAACACTGACAGTTACAGCAACGGATGAAAATATTCTCGGGAAAGCAAAAGGGCTTAAATCGGTCGGTAACGCTCTTAACTTCGACTTTCAGTTCCCGCCTGGGGAAGAGGAGTACGAAGGAGAGTATAATCTTGTCATGGGCTATCATTCAGACTTAACAGACGCATTAGCTATTTACTATTATAACGAAACTAAAGGTGTTTGGGAGCGTCAGGGAGGTAAAGTGAAGGAGGCGTCGAAAGAAATTAGCTTGAACGTTTCTCGATTTTCTAATTATGGTGTTTTTGTTTTAAGTGAGACAGACAAAGCTCCTCCTAAAACAGGAGATAATGATACACCGGGAGCCATTGAAACCTCAAACTATTCACAGAGCAACAGTGGAGCTAAAAAGGGTTCTCCTGAAAGAGCAAGCCGTTCAAACGACAGTGACTTTTCTCATTTTGGTTCTGAAGTAAATCAACTACCGAATACGGCGACAAATAATTACAATTGGCTCGTGCTCGGAGCTATCCTTATTGGAGCCGGATTAATACTATTGTCGCTCATACGAAAAAAAACGGTTAAGCCATAGCGTGCATTAGAAAGGTTGAGGAAGCATACGGAAGTCGTAGTGCAATCACTCCCGTATGTTTCTTTATAAAGATAGCCATAGCAGCGTCATCCCTCTCTCCATGTAAATATAAATATTTTTCTTATAGCGAATGGAGCCTCCTACAGCACGAAGGTGTGAGGTGAATTTCGGTTAAAGGAAATTCTTCTTTGTTTGAACGCATATTTTATTGCTCATGTATTCCCACCAACCCTTCTCCGAGCAATTTCCTAAAATATTGAGGTGAGCCCCGTGAAACTAGATCTTCTTCCTGCCAATCAACTGGCCCTTTTCCTTCAAGGGAAGCGACTTTTGCGCTCTGAACTCCCTTTTTCACATGTGGCAATAGAAATGGCGATGAAACGAGGCGCGATCAAGCAATCCGATGCACTCGTCACAAAAAACGGTCGTTTATATTGTGTACGCTGCAATAATCAAGAACAGTCATTATTTGGCGCTCATCGATGTGCACGGTGCGGCAAATGGTGCAAGTATTGCCGTCACTGTATTAAGCTCGGTAAAATTAGCTCATGTCAAACTTTATTGACATGGCAAGGAGAGGCTAATACAAGTTCGGCTCAGGCGCATTCGTTAAGCTGGAAAGGCGAGCTTTCAGCTCAGCAAAAGCGCGCATCGGCAGCGGTTGTTCAGGCAGTTGAACAGAAGAGCTCCTTGCTCGTCTGGGCTGTGTGCGGCTCAGGAAAAACCGAAATCATATTCCGAGGCTTGGAACAGGCTTTTGCCAAAGGATTTCGAGTTCTGTTGGCGACGCCGCGCACCGATGTGGTGAAAGAGCTGACGCTCCGGCTCAAACGAGCATTTCCGGAAGCGGCTATTACCTCTCTTTACAGTGGAAGCAACCAACGGGACATTAGTTCTGTCCTCGTTATCGCCACGACCCATCAGGTGATGCGTTACTATCAAGCGTTCGATCTCGTTATCGTGGATGAGGTCGACGCCTTTCCGTTCTCTTATGATCAGAGCCTCGAGTATGCTGTTTCTATGGCAAAAAAACAAAACGCCGCTCTCATATACTTAAGTGCGACTCCGGGGCGGACATTGCGCGTATCCAAACAGCTAGAAATCGTAAAAATTCCACGTCGCTTTCACGGCAAACCGTTGCCTGTCCCATGTTTTCGGTGGTGTGGCAATTGGCGGAAGGCTGCTCAAAAAGGGAGAATGTCGTCTGCCGTAATAAGGTGGCTCGAAAATCATAGACAGCCCGTTTTTCTGTTTGTTCCAACGGTTCGAGCGCTTAAACGAGTATCTGAAATATTGACGCAAAAACAAATTGAGCACCGAGCTGTCCATGCGAATGCTTTAGACAGACATGAAGCTGTTGCTGCGTTTAGAAAAGGGGCATGTCAACTGCTTATTACGACGACGATATTAGAGCGAGGTGTAACCATTTCAAATTTGGCTGTCGCTGTCCTCGGGGCAGAGGACGATGTATTTGACGAATCGGCTCTTGTCCAAATTGCGGGACGTGCCGGTAGAGACCCACATGCTCCGGATGGTGAAGTTGTTTTTTTTCATTATGGCAAAACGATTGCGATGAAGGCGGCGCGTCGCCAAATTATGCGGATGAATCGGGAGGGGGGAGTGGGGTGATGCTCTGCTTATGCTGTGCAACACAATTTTATGAAGAAGCGAGCTGGCGTCGGCTGTTTTTATCTCAGTCGGATTCGCTCATATGCAGCATGTGTAAAAAACAGCTTGAGCCTTTAAGCAGTATGGCTGTCGCCAGTGTTATCGAGCGATGGAGAAGAAAAAGGCGGATGTTTGCCGCGACTGTCTTAAGTGGGAAGCGAATCGTGAGACAGCTGGCTTGCTTGAACGAAATGTCTCACTTTACCACTATAATGATTTTTTGAAGGAATGGCTGACGAGCTATAAATTTAGAGGAGATACGGCGATTGCTCGCTTTTTTTTCAAATGAGCTTCATGCTGTTTATCAAAGAAAATTCCAAGACTACGAGCCTTTGGCAATTCCGCTTAGTGAACAGCGCCTGGCAGAGCGTGGTTTTAATCAGTCAGAGCTCTTGCTTGATAGCTGGGCTGAGCCTCATCGATGGCTGAAACGGGCTTCGGGAACAAAACAAAGTAAGAAGGGCCGACATGAACGGATTGCTGGTGTTAACGCTTCCCCTTTTTTTTGTTGACGAAGCGAAAAAAAACGAATAGAAAGCTAAACAAAGTCATTTTAATAGACGATATTTATACCACAGGGACGACTGTCAGACAAGCAGCAAAAGCATTAAAAGCGAGTGGAATAGAGATAGTGGCCTCGCTGACCATTGCTCGTTAACTAGAGGAAGTGGGGGAATCATGAATGAAGGAGCTTTCGAATTGCCCAAGGTGCGGGACGCTATTTGTTAAAATGCTCCAGCCATTTTGCCAAAGCTGTTATAAGAAGCAGGAAAGGGATTACGAAAGTGTTTGTCGTTTTATGCGCCGGAAACAAAATCGGATGGCCACCTTGAATGAAGTGTGTGAGTATACCGGTGTTTCGGTTGAACAAATCCAGCAGTTTATTCGAGAAGGTCGAATTATAGTGACACATTACCCTAACCTTGGTTATCCATGCGATTCATGCGGACAACTGATTCGCACGGGTCGAATATGTTTAAGCTGTAAAGATACGATTCAGCAAGGGCTTGCTCAGGAAGCGAAGGAAAAAAAAGATTCAATGAAAAGCGCGAGCACCATGAAATTTCTAGTCGGAAGCATTTTCAAACGTACCATTCTTTGGATGAACGTTTAAAAAGATGATTAACAAAACGATGAAACTAGCCGATATTAACAGCAGAGAATAAATTTTAAGAATAGTGGTGAGGGAATTGAAAATTAATCACTATCAGCCAATTCAGCCTAATCGATATTATCAACAGCTGGAATTAGCCAATCAACCAAAAAAAGAAAGCAGGACAGGATAAGCTTGAAATTTCCCCTGAGGCACTTGAAATGCAAAAGGAAAACCATATTGATCATAAACGCCAGGAAAAAAATCAAAGAACTGAAGCAACAAATAGAAAACGGAGAGTATCGTGTAGAGGCAAAAAAAAGGTCGCAACCGTTTTTATGACTATTGGAACCGATAAGAAAGGTGGGCACGGCATGTCAGCTGAGGCAGTCATTCACATTTTGGCAGAGGCAGTGGAGGTGCATCAGGAGCTAAATCAGGTTGCAGAAACAAAGACTGAATTGATTAAACAAAATAAAGTCGCGGCTCTTGATTCGCTAATCAGAAAAGAGTCAAAATTGGTCCATAAGCTTCAAATTGTAGAAAAGCAGCGAGAACAGCAGGTTCATGCTTTTTTCCAATGGATTGGGGGAGAGAGGGAGCATGCTACGATTTCGGAAATGGTCGGATACGTATCGACAAAGGAACGTGAGTTACTCTCTGAGCTACAGTACGCCTTGCTTGATGAAATTTACAAATTAAGGAAATCGAACGAGCTTAATCAATCATTGATCGCTGAATCGTTGCAATTCGTTAACCTTTCTCTCGATTTGCTCAACCCAGGTGTAGAGGAGCTACAATACCGTCGGCCGGAGGAACGAGAAGAAAGTAACAGCAGGAGGAATCCGGCCATTTTCGATTCAAAGGCATAAACAAAGAAGAACGGAGGCTTTTACAATGACATCGACATTTCATGGGCTTGAAACCGCGAGACGGGCAATGATGACTCAGCAATCTGCGCTCTATACATTAGGGCACAATGTGGCAAACATCAAAACGCCGGGTTATACGAGGCAGCGCGTCAATTTTCAGCAAACAGAGCCTTATCCGAATATTGGGTTAAATAGCCCGAGAATGCCCGGCTTTGTTGGAACAGGTGTTAAAGCAGGCTCGATTCAAAGGATTCGCGATAACTTTCTCGATCACCAATTTCGCACTCAAAATAGCAAAACAGGGTATTGGGAGGCTCGTTATCAAGTGCTTTACCAAATGGAGGATGTATTAGGAGAGCCGTCAACGAGTGGCCTGGCCGCGCAACTCGACAGGTTTTGGAAGTCTATTCAGGTTTTGGGCGGGGAGACACCAGATGCTGGAGCGCGTACCGTTGTTAAAGAGAATGCACAAATGATCGCGGAGACCTTTAAGGATTTTCACGATTCATTAATGAGGCTGCGGAATGATTATAAGGAGGATCTCGATCAAACCGCAACAAACTTAAATACATATTTAGAGCAGCTTAATCAAGTGAACCGCCAAATTAGGGAAGCGGAGCCTCATGGCTATGTAACCAATGACTTATACGATGAGCAGGATCGCCTCCTCGATCAACTTTCCGAGATTGTTGAAATATCAGTCAAGCGTGAGGCGAGCAGCGGCAATCCGAATCCTGCAGCTGAAGGGACCGTAACCGTCACCATTGCTGGAACCGATCTGAAGCTTGTCGATGGCAGAGATGCCAGTGCCCTGCAAACGGTTGAGGTAAACTATGATGAAGAAGGCTATGTCACAGGCTTGCAAGTAGGAGAGGGCTCGTTAACCTTTGCAGACTTGCCAAACGGTAACTTAAAGAGCTTAATTGAAACGTTTGGTTATCTTGATCAAGCAGGAGAGGTTCAACCCGGCCTCATTCCAGACTTAATCGATTCCTTGAATGAAATGGCCTTTCGATTGGCGACAGAAATAAACAACATCCATTCGATTGGCTTTACATTACCTGATGTTAATGGCGAAGTCAGACGTGGCGGTGAATTCTTTGACAGCTCGCAATTTGATCGCTCCAACGCGGCGGCAAATCTTGTCATTCACGCAGATATTCTAGCCAATCTCGATAACATCACAGCTGCGGGTGTCAATCTTGACGCGCTGACTCTAGAGGCGAGAGAACGCTATCAAGAACTGCTAAATGCCGATCGCAATGAAGAAGATTATTATGAAAATCTCCGAGATTTTCTCGATGACGAAGATAATTTTATTCCTGGTATTCCTAAGGCCGTTTCCGGTGATAAAACGAATGCTCAACGGTTGGCTGATTTGTTCGAAACGTCCCTTCAATTTGAAGGAGCGCAAACATCAATTTTAGGCTTTTATCAGAGCTTGATCGGAGAATTTGCAACGACAACACAGGAAGCAGAAAGGATGTATTATACCACATTAACGCATCTTGACTCAGTCAACTATAACCGACAATCGGTTAGTAGTGTTTCGATGGACGAAGAGTTGACGTTAATGATTCAATTCCAACATGCTACAATGCTGCAGCTAGAAACATTACGGCAATAGACGAGATGCTTGATCGAGTCATTAACAGTATGGGTGTTGTCGGAAGATAGGAGTGAAGGGATATGCGCGTAACACAATCGATGCTCGCCAATAATTCGTTAAAGCATATTAACCAAGGTTATAGACGACTTGGCGAGTTAAATGAACAGTTAAACAGCGGAAAAAAAATTACAAGAGCTTCACAGGATCCGGTCATCGCGATGAGGGGCATGCGTTACCGAGCACAGGTTGCTCAAATTGGGCAATTTAAAAGCAATTTGAATGAGGTCTATAACTGGCTGGAAACGTCGGATTCGGCCCTTGACGATGCTAACGTTACCTTGCAGCGAATTCGCGAATTGGGGACGCAGGCCGTTAATGATTCCTACGACTCAAGTGAACGCGCCAATATCGCCAAAGAAATTAAACAGCTGCGTGAACACTTGGCCTCTATAGCCAATACGAAAAACAGCAACAAATATATTTTTAACGGAACGGATATTACGAATGCGCCAGTCATTAATCTCGACGAGCTCGATCAAGGTTGGAGGTTTTATTTGATAACGATCCGGAAAACTACGAAATCGTTTATGACGGGAAGTTGTTTCGCTATGTCGGAACGGATGGTGATGAACTGATTTTTCAAGATGTTCGGCAAGTTGGAAATCCCGATTTTAATGAAAGCGATGATTTTGATGGACAAGCGATTCAGCTGCGTATTAGCGAAGAAGAACTGACTTATTCGGAAAGAGGAACGAGCAAGACATTATTGCCGCGAGATTTAATTGTTTCCAGCCCCTCGGCTATTTCCGCCAATTCGCAAACGATCGAGATCGAGCTTCTAAAAGGGGTTATGATCCCTGTGAACATTGACCCGAATAACGTTTTCAACAGTGTGTTGTTTGGTGATATTATTCGGCTTGAACGGGCACTTGAAGATCCGAATATTACTGGTGAAGAGTTAACCGGATATTTAGATGTGTTTTTTTGGGCATATCGATGCTCTTGCGAGTGAGCGCGCTGAGCTAGGTGCTCGCGTCAATCGTGCCGAAATGATTGAGAACCGCTTGCTCGATCAAGAAATTACCGCCAAAAAAATCATGTCCGAAAATGAAGACATCGATTTTGAGGAAGCAATTATCGAGCTAGTTATTCAAGAAAGTCTTCATAGCGCAGCGCTTGCAGTTGGCGCTCGGATTATCCAGCCTTCGTTACTGGACTTCCTGCGATGACTGTTCCTAGGCTGGAGATTCAAACAACGTCCGCTGCCCTCGGGATGCGGACCTTTCGACCAGGATTGATCATCCAGCAGCAACACGCTAATTTAAAAATTCGCAAACCGCCAACTGATGCTGTTGAAATTCGCTCTACCCAGGGGCGGGTCCTGATTGATCAGACAGAGGCGTTTGCAGCGGCCAACCTAAAGGCCCCATTAAGAATGGCGAGTGAGTTTAGCGCAAAATCAAAGCTCGTCTGGCTTGATCATATTGCTAAAAGAGGGCGGGAAGGCCAATTACTAAGACAAATTGAAAATGGGAACAAGGCAATCCAACACATTGCCAAAATAAACAGTATGCCTCAGAAAAAAGCTGTTAATCTCACCTATATGCCCCAATCGCTTTCTCAGGTCGCCTTCACATATAAGCCTGGAAGTGTATCTGTTCAGTTTTCCAATGGAGAGATAGATGTTCAAGTGGAGCGCCATGAGCCGGAAATTCAAGTAAGAAAGTGGCAGACGGAAGTCTACTTACGTCAGAAGAACAATATTCTTTTTAATGTTCAGCTCGTCGACCGAAGCGTATAACCTTCCTTAACAGCCCTCGCCTTTATTGAAGGGAGGCTGTTACTTATGCTTGAAAAATTGCATCAATTGCTTCCTGCTCTGCTGGTGTCAATTCGACATCGAGCGCTTTCATTGTGTTGGTGACTTGCTCTGGCTTTTTCGCTCCAGGAATCAAGGCATCAATTCCATCCTGTATCAAATACCAGGCCAACACAACATGAGCCGTTTCGGTGTTTTTTTGAAGTCGCAATTTGTTTGAGTTGCTCCACTTTCTCCAAATTACGTATGAACGCTTCTCCCTGGAACAAAGGATTGTTAGAACGAATGTCATGGAAGGCGCTGTCTTTCGTATATTTTCCGGTCAACAGACCCGCGGCTAATGGAAAGTACGGGATAAAAGAAAGGCCGTGCTCATTGATATAGGCAGGATGTCTTCTTCTGCTTGACGATTGAACAGATGGTACTCGTTTTGCAAGACGTCGACATAGCCATCCTTGTTCGCTTCCTTTAGCTGTTCGTAAGAAAAATTAGATATACCGATCGCACGAATTTTCCCGGCATCCTTTAATTCCTTCAAAGCACCGACAGCCTCGTCCTTAGGCGTCTGTTCATCGGGAAAGTGAATATAAAACAAATCGATATAGTCCGTTTGTAGTCGCTGCAAACTACGATCAACAGCCTCACGTAAAAAAGCAGGTGAATTGTCAAAAACGACTTCGTTGCCGACAAACCTATGGGCCGCCTTTGTTGCAACGACGGTTTCCGCCCGTTTACTTGTTTCCCTTAAGACCTTTCCAATAATTTGCTCAGAATACTCAGGTCCGTAAATAAAAGCGGTATCAAGAAAATCGATCCCTTCTTGTAAAGCAGTTTTGACGATGTCCTCCCCTACTTGATCGCTGAGTTTCTCAAAAAGGTTATGTCCGCCAACGGCATTTGTTCCAAGTCCGATTCTGTTGACAAATAACCCGCTATTGCCAAGCTCTGTTCGAATGCCCATCACAATTCTTCTCCCCTTTCTGTAGCTTTAGCTTAACAGATGCAATAGGACAGTAACAGACATTTGCACAGAGCTTTCTTGAAGAAGGATAATCTATGGTACAATCTGAACAAAGATTATTATAAGTGAAAAGGTGATCACGAATGAAAATTGGGACGAAGTACAGTAATACAGTAGAGGTAAAGGAAGAAAACATCATTCATTTTTCAAAAGGATTGCCGGCCTTTGAGAAGGAAACTAGCTTTGTTCTTCTTCCTTTTGAACACGGAACGCCTTTCTATGTGTTGCAATCGCTAAAAACGAGGGAGGTTGCATTCGTTGTTGCCGACCCGTTTTCGTTTGTTAACAGCTATGAGGTGAAAATTCCAGATGGAACGATTGAGCAGTTGAAAATCATGAAGCAAGATGATGTAGCTATTTTTGTTATGCTCACCGTTCGTGAGCCCTTCACAGAAACAACAGCTAACTTGCAAGCCCCATTAATTATCAATAGCGTGCAAAAAAAAGGAAAGCAATTAGTCATGAGTGAGTCTCATTACCGGACCAAGCATGCAATCTTCCAATCTCCTGTCACAAAGGAGGAAAGATAGATGCTTGTTTTATCTCGTAAAAAAAACGAAGCGATTCAAATTGGCGACGAAATTGAGCTAACGATTCTTGCTGTCGAAGGAGATCAGGTCAAGCTCGGTATTGAAGCCCCACGACATGTCGAAATTCATCGAAAGGAAATTTATTTGGCAATCCAAGCGGAAAACAGTGAAGCAGTCAAAACAGTATCGATGGATGCATTAAAAGGCTTGCTTAAACGGAATCATTGAAATATATCAAACGATATTTGTCAATATATTTTTTCATTCAATAAAAAAGACCTACTTAATCTGGGTTTTTCTTGAATTTTTAATAGTTATTATGAACGAAATGTCTTGCAAGTGTATAGGTCGAATGTTGTAAAATGGACAAGATAAATGGTTATTTTTGTCACTTTTAGATATACTCAAAGGTGTTGAAGTTTAATATTATTAATGGTGGCTGATGCAGTATGAATGACCTAGATCTTCAATTGGCTTCTCGAGAATTCTTATTTAGTGACGAGAGGCTTGCCCGTCAATTAATGAAAGAATTTATGCAAAAACCAAACCAGGATGTATCGATCATCTGTCATCAGGATATTAGCGATTTGTTACATGAATGGGGCGACCAGAAACAGTCAGAGCAAAAGAAAGTCATAATTATTTTATACGAAAATCAATTAGAGCTTGTTCACTCTATTCTGAAGAAAGTCCCTCACGCCCACTTACTTGCCTATTGTCAAAACTCCAGTAATTTAGTAGAAAAGATCACTGTTGCCTTACGTTATCGTCAATTTATCGATATTCAGTTTCAGAAGCCTATGCTAGATGTTATTAAGAGGAATACAACTATCTCTGAAAAGCAGTTTGAACCTTCTGAAAAATCGTTCAAGCAATTTAACGAAACCGAAGCAGAGGTCATTCGCGGCCTAATTCAAGGGAAAGCAATTAAGACGATTGCAGAGGATGTCTTTCTCTCACCTTATACGGTCGTCGGTCATATCGAATCGATTAAACGGAAATTGAAAGTTTTCAGCAAGCCAGAGCTCATTAACCATTTGTTTAAGCACGGGTACGTCCAAAGAGGCGATTAAGCGAGTTTGTAGCAAGTGTTTTTTTAAGCGGAGGCTCTTTTGCAGACGAATACAAGTGATGGAGAGCAGAACAGCTTACTATTATATATTGTGAGTTTGCATTAGCTGATAATAAATTGGCAACAAACGGTCAAAGTTGATTGCTTTTTCTTTCCGCTATCGACTGTATTCATGAATCAATATTATGTCGTAATAGTTCTTTTATCACCTGCCCTTAGAATTAGTTTTAGTGAAAAACAAAAGAAAAACTGAAAAAAAATCTACAAAAACGATTAAACTTCCTCAATCCCATGCCGATATAACTAATGAATCGATCAGGAACTGACTGCGGCCGCGTCACACTACTGGTTGGTTCGCCTAATTTTCACCCAAACACATGGACGTGTAATGGGAACTCAAGGAGGAAATTATTCATGATTATTAACAACAATTTACCAGCGTTAAACGCACACCGTAATCTCGGAATTAACCAAGCGAACATTGGCAAAGCGCAGGAAAAGCTTTCTTCAGGCCTTCGCATTAACCGTGCCGGCGATGACGCAGCAGGTCTTTCCATCTCTGAAAAAATGCGCGCACAAATTCGTGGTTTGGAGCAAGCAAGCCGTAACGCTCAGGATGGTATTTCTTTAATTCAAACAGCTGAAGGTGCGTTGGATGAAGTCCACTCGATTTTACAACGTGCTCGTGAGCTCGCTGTTCAAGCAGCCAATGATACGAATAATAATGACGATGTATCGGCCATTCAGGATGAAATTACTCAGCTGGCCGAAGAGATTGAGAGAATTAAAGATAATACAGCATTTAACACTAAAAACCTTCTCGATGGTAGTGCTACAGACGTTAACTTCCAAATTGGTGCCGATTCTATCAAATTATGACAGTAGACTTTACTACAGAAGGAATCGATTTAACGAATATTCACACTGCAATTGCAGATCTTAGCCTAACTGATCATGATACAGCTACAGCAGCGATTGATGTAATTAATACTCAAATTGAAACTGTTTCTGCCGGACGTTCGTATCTCGGTGCGATCCAAAATCGTCTTGAGCATACAATTGCTAACTTGGACAACTCTGCCGAGAACCTCCAGGCTGCTGAGTCTCGTATTCGTGACGTCGATATGGCGAAGGAAATTATGGAATATACGAAAAACAACATTCTTTCTCAAGCTTCTCAAGCGATGCTTGCACAAGCAAATCAGGCGCCGCAAGCCGTTCTTCAATTGCTTGGCTAAACATATTAAAAAGGAACAGGTTCTTCTTTCGGGAGAGCCTGTTCTTTTTAATTTGAGAAAAACATTTGAATCGGTTGCGATATATGTTTGATAGAAGCATTTAAACGAGAAAATCCAAATCTTTTCTTGTCTTGACGCTCTAATCGAAAAAAAGGATAGCTGCTCCCCGGTTCTCAGGCTGGCATCTCCTTCTCTTCTTGAGAAAAGGTCTTGTGAAGACGCTAAAGTTGGCATAAGATATGTGTAGCAATTACATGTTTTGGAGGGATTCGATTTGGATATCGATATTAAATTCAGACAACCTAACGATCCGATCCATATAAGCCATCGTAAGCGGGATACAAAGTATGCCATGCCGGAGTATCATTCTCATGTCGATCATTACGAGGTTTACTATTTAATGACAGGCAGGCGAAAATATTTTATTGAAGACAGGGCATATTACGTGAATCCTGGGAATCTTGTCTTTATTAGGAAAGGAGTTCTTCACCGGACCTTCCAAGTAAATGACCACACTCATGAACGTTTATTAATTAATTTTACTGAGCGATATTTAGAGGATACAAGTGAAAGCCATTCCGCTCTATTACAGGCGATTTTCGATAAGACGCTTATTATTCAATTGAGTGGACATGAAAAGCATGAATTCGAGCAAATTTTATTTACGATAATTAGAGAAATTAAGGAAAAGGGAGAAGGGTTTGAACTTTATTTGAGAGCGCTGTCATACCAGCTTTTGGTTACGTCAAAACGTTACTTGAATCGGAACAGGGCTCGTATGCAGGAATTTAAAGGTAGTGTTCATCACAAAATGACCGATATTATTCACTATATTAATAAACATTACAGGTACTCCGAGCTATCGCTTGCCTCCGTTGCGCGTGAATTTTATATTAGTCCATATTATTTAAGCCGTATTTTTAAAGTGGCGACCGGGTTTACGTATAGCGAATACTTGAATCATGTCCGCATCCAGGAAGCCCAGCGCCTGTTAAGGGAATCGGATATAAAGATTATTGATATTGCTGGAAAAGTCGGCTTTAACAGTTTAACTCATTTCGGGAGGGTCTTCAAAAGAAATACCCGATATGCTCCAACCTTCTATCGGAAGATGCATCATTATTCGAGACAGTCATAAACAATTGATATCGATTCCCCACACACGTGCTAGGTTGTGGGGAATTTTTTATTTTGCTTGGCGTGTTTAGAGCAAAAAATGTTGTATGCGAATGATTTCAACAAATAATGATGAGCTATGGACGGAGGCCAGCTTTATATTAAAAAGGAGCGGAGAAGGCTAGAGCTGTGTTAAAGGCTTAACGTAACAGTATAGCTCCGGAGCCATTTGGTTGGTGGCGGGGCTATCGGTTAATAGCTGATTCGTTAAAATACAAGCTGAGAAAAGAGGCGAGCCATTGCAAAATAAGTTTGGTTGTTGCCTAGCAATTGGATCATTTGTTCCTGAAGGAGAAGGCAAACATAAGAACGAAAGCGTTGTCGATCAATTGAGTAATGGACTAGCTATGTTAAAAACGTCTAACTACGACTTTGCCGAATTGACGGTGCAGTCGTTGACGCAATTGGTTGAAAAAGAATTCGAGCAGGTTGTGCAGCTCATCAAACAATCACCGATCAAGGTACCGGTCTTTAACAGCTTTATTCCTCCTCAGTTGAAAATAACTGGAGAAGCAGTATTTGAAGACGAGCTCACAAGCTATCTTGAGCTTGCCATGAGTCGTGTAAAGGCGGTAGGCGGAGAACAAATCATTTTCGGAAGTGGCACTGCCCGAACGATTCCCAAAGGCTTTTCCAGCGAGCGGGGGCAAAAGCAGATTAGACGTTTTTTTGCAGCTTTGCGGTAGATATGGGTCTACTTATGGAATTACTGTTGCGATTGAGCCGCTAAATCGCAAGGAAAGTAATGTGATCAATACGGTTCAGGAGGCTATTGTTATGGCTGAGGAGCTAAGCTTGCCGCATATTAAGGTCCTCGGAGATTGCTATCATATGGATTTGGAAGGGGAATCTTTTGACGTATTAACAGAAGCCATTAAGAAAGGGCTTTTGTCACACGTTCACATCGCAGATCGGAAACGGCGTTTCCCTTGCGAACCCGTTGATGAAGCGGGTATCGATTTTTTTAAAGCTGTTTTCTGTTTTGCAGAATGCAGGGTACAAAGCGGCGATATCAGCAGAATGCAGCTCGTCTAATTTTTCGGAAGAATGTACAAAATCGAGGCAGTTTATAAAAAAATATAGCGGAAAAAGTCGGAAAGGGTGAAGCTCATTAATGATGATTCAGTTTAAACTGAAGCTAAAGGCAGGAAATCATCATCGAAGCTATTGTCCTGTGGCGTTTCGGGTGAAGAAATCGTTACCGCAAGTAAAGGGAAGATCACTGTCAAATGTTCAGCTGCACGAAGAAAACGGTCCTTCGATAGCGGTTCAATGTGTAGAGGAAGATGAGGCTTATGTGCTTCATTGGATCGTGAAATCGCTTTCGGCTCATGAAACGGTGACATATACAGTATCTGCCGGGGGATTAGACCGCTCCCCGTATAAGGCTATACAGCTGATAGAGGATAAAAATAAGCTGAATTATGTCATCGACGGGCAGCTTTCAGCGTCCTTTGTGTATGATCGAATGCTCGCCAAGCCGTATCTCGGACCAGTGATTGATCCGAATGGGGACAGCTATACTCGATTGGATTTTAACACGAAGGAACATCCGCATCATCGCTCGATTTGGCTTGGAATAGGTGCTGTAAATGGTGTCGACACTTGGAATGAACCAGCTGATCGCTATGGCAAGCAAATTGTAGAAGAGATCGAACGAAAAATCGCCGGACCGGCTTTCGCCAGTATTTCTTCCAAGGGAAGGTGGACTAGCTTCAAAGGGACTCCGCTTTTAACGGAAAGTCGAACAATGACCATTTATCATACACCTGCACAAGCCCGAATAATTGATGTGACACTCACGTTAAGTGCGAATTACGGGAGCGTTGAGCTCGGTGCGACTAAGGAAGCCGGCCCGCTCGGAATTAGGGTGGCGGAATCGATGAGCGTTAACAACGGGGGGACGATGACCAATGCCCACGGGTCAATAGGAGAAGAGGAATGCTGGGGCAAGCGCGCTGAATGGTGTGACTATTACGGTACCGTAGCGACCAAGTACTTGGCATCGCCACCTTTGATCATCCTGAAAACGCTGATTTTCCGACCTACTGGCATATTCGTAACTATGGGTTGATGGCTCCAAATAATTTATACTTCCAAGGCAGGAAGCTCTTACAAGAAGGAGAATCGATCGCTTATCGGTTCAGAATTTATTGTCATGAGGGAAGTACCGCTCAGGCGAAGGTGAGGGAGCGATATGAAGATTATATTCGTCCCCCTGAAGTGGAACTGGTAAAGGAGTAGTCGGTTGAGTAACTATCAGTAAATTTGATCGTTGGGGATAGATATACTTTGGAAGGTTCAATAAGCGATAGAGTTTAAAATGTTGCTCATCCTTCCAAAGTATTTTTCTTAGTACTGGACGATGGAGTAAGATTAGGGCCACCGTTGAAGTTGCGTTGACGCTGCTGTACGAGAGCTTTTATATGCCCGGAGGAGAAATGATCTTGTCACTCATCATAGTGCAGGAAGGGACTGGAGCGTTTGTTGAACGAATATGATTAGGTATAAAGCACTAAACATACAGTGAATGGTTCAAATCTTGTAGCCCTCCACCGATATAAAGGCTAAGTGATGTGCTGACGGAGGTGTAACGGATGCAGATTAAGAATGCGGCTACTCCTGAAATCTTGGGGTTGAGAAGGGCGGCCGATAAAGAGGAATCATTTAAATTTACGTTTGAAACGCCGGCTAAAGTGGTAACTGAAGGAGAAATCGAATATAAGGAAGCATACAAGTTCAACAAGTCGGTGGAGGCTCTTTCTAAAAAGGTTGACAGTATGAACGACTTATTAGATGCAACCCCGACTTCGATAAAGTTTCGGATGCACGAAGATCTTGAACGGATTTATGTTCAGCTGGTCAGTCAGGAAACAGATGAAGTAGTCCGGGAAATTCCACCGGAGGAATTTCTCAATATGGTTGCGACGATGCTGAAAAATGCAGGCTTGCTCGTGGATAAGCGAATATAATAAATGAAACAAGTAGTGGAGCTATAAAGGCTCTGCTCTTTTTTTCTTAATAGGTCTTAATCCTCGCTCGCTTTTTGCCGATATAAGAGTAAGAAAGAAAGGGAAGAACCTGTATAAGGAATAGTTCGGGAAAAAAATGACGTTAGTAATTGGAAGGGGGCATAGTCCTTGTCTATTATGAGAATGACTGGTTTTGCAAGTGGAATGGATATCAATCAAATCGTAGCTGATTTAATGCGAGCTGAACGGATGCCGCTTGATAAAATGGTTAAGGATCGGATGACGCTGGAATGGAGGATGGAAGAGTATCGCACGGTCAATCGCAAGCTCGATACGTTTCGGAACAATATTTTAGACAATCTTTTAATGAGTTCTAAAATGCTGAGACGAAACGTGACAAGCTCAAACCCAAATGTGGTCACGGCAACGGCTAACTCGAATGTCGGGAATACAAGCTTTCAGTTGTCGGAGATAGGCAGCTGGCAACAGCCGCTTATAATATTAGCCAAGGGAAAATTTCCGGGCAGCGTTTGGAACGCAATCAATCATTGAAAGAGGCAAATGAGCACTTTGAGAGACAAATTGAATGGGAAAAGGGGGGCATTAATACCGCTCGATTTACGACATCCGGCGAATCGGTCACTCTGGAAGGTTTTGAATCGGTTAAGGATATGATTGTCAAAGTAAATGGTCGTATTTACGAAGTGGTGGACAACCCTTCTCCATCTGAGGGTCAAGTGTTTGTAGACTCAGAATCCGGTGAAATGCATTTCGGTGGGACGTTGTCTGCAAACAGCAGGGTGGATGTTACATATATAACGGAACATAATACGTTCGAATATACGGCCCCTGATCCTGATGATCGCGGCGATAAATTCGTTGCGCCGACTGTTTTCAATATTCGAGCGAGATACGCAGATATTTCAGTCACAAAAAAATGGAAACGAAGTGCCGCCTGACCAAATTGTGACAAATCTTGATGACTGGACTGAAGGTACGTTTTATTATGACGAAAAAGGAGGGACTCTTCATTACAAGCAGGACGGAAGCGATGATGTGATTGAAAGCTTGACGGTTAACTATCAACAATATTATACGACTGCAGGGATTGAAACACATCAAGAAAACGGAGCCGTTCAGGATCAGTTTTTGATTACTGCTGATATGAGTTTATCCAGTGTGCTGTCGACGATAAATAACTCCTCTGTCGGTGTCACTATGTTTTTGGATGACGCGACCGGTAAAATTTCGGTGACAAGAAAAGAGACCGGGAGCTTTCATTCTGAAGGGGTCGAAATGAGTTTTTCCGGTGGATTTTTTAAGGAGACGCTTCAACTGAATGAAGCAAATGAAAAAGGGGGACAAAATGCGATCTTCACCTTAAACGGGCTAGAAACGGAACGCACCTCCAATACTTTTACAGCTGGTGGGATGACGATTACGCTAAAGGATACATTCATTGATTCGGCGGCTCCGATTACTTTGAGCGCTCAGACGGATACAGATTCGATCTTTGATACGATCAAGGCGTTTGTTGACGAATATAATGAAATTCTCGGTTATATGAATAGTAAATTAACCGAGGAAAGATTTCGAGATTTTCGCCCGCTAACTGACGAGGAACGAGATGCAATTTCGGAGAAGGAAGCGGAGAGATGGGAAGAGAAGGCAAGGAGCGGTCTGTTAAGAAGTGATAACCTCTTAAGAAGCGGATTAGATCGAATGAGGCTTGATTTTTATTCCCCGGTCAATTCAGCGCTGGAATCAGCCTTCAATCAATTAGCATCAATCGGAATTACGACGAGCAGTGACTATTTAGAACGCGGAAAGCTGGTCATTGATGAGGATGAGCTCCGAGCTGCGATTGAAGAAGATGCTGAGGGTGTGTTTAACCTATTTGCTGCTACCGGTGATTCCTATGAAGAACAAGGGATTGGTAGACGCTTAAGGGATACGCTGCAAACAACGATCAGCGACATCGGTAATCGCGCCGGTGGACGAGGAGGGAGAATGCTCAATCACCAATTTACAATTGGTCGTGAGGTCGATCGGATCAATGATCGAATCTCCAACTTTGAGCGGCGTCTTGAGCAAAAGGAAGCACGGTACTGGCGCCAATTTAATGCGATGGAAGCGGCGATGGCCCGGGCAAACAGCCAATACGAGACTTTGTTTTCAGCTTTAGGGGGATTACAGTAAACCAAATAAAAAAAGGTGGCGGTTGAAAAATGACTGCGGCACATATGCAAGCAACCTATAAACAAAACGCGATGAAGACAGCCTCTCCAGGAGAGTTGACATTAATGCTCTACAACGGTTGCCTGAAGTTTATACATCAAGCAAGTCGAGCTATGGAAAACCACGATATCGAAATGAGAAACCAAGCAATTGGCAAGGCACAAAAGATTATTCAAGAGCTTATGGTAACCTTGAAACTGATACGGAAATGGGAACGAATATGCTAAAGCTGTACGACTTTATTTTAAGCAGGCTTACCGAGGCTAATGTGAAAAATGATCAGAGCGCCCTCGATGAGGCGGAAGAGTTTGTCAGGGGGTTCCGTGACACCTGGAAAGAAGTAATACAACTTGACCGACAGCAGCGGCATGGCGTTCGTGGCAAAGTCTAATGTCTGTGATCCAAGAACTTTATGAGCTGACGAAAGTGTTATTAGCATTTGTTGAACAAGACTTGCCGCAAATCGATGACGAACGCGATACTTTCATTGCCGAGCTCGATAAACAATTAACATTCAGGGACCTACTAATTCAGCAGTTAGATGGAAAAACGATGTCTGAACAGGAAAAAGAAATCGGCCAAAAGCTCCTTCAGCTTGAACGACAAATGAAGCGGCGACTGGAAGCAATTCAGGAGACGATTCGCTCTAACTTGATCGAGCTGGAAACTAAAAAGAAAACGAATCAGCGCTATGAAAATCCTTACGATGGGCTATCGGATGGAATTTTCTTTGATAAACGTGGGATATAGAGCTACACAATCAACTGCTTCGATTAATAATATGTAAAAGCCAAAGAGAACATCAATGCCTCTTTGGCTTTTCATCTGTTAGGAATCCCGGGCTTTTTAACGAAGCGAATCGAAGGAAGGAGCTGTCAATCGAGTAGGATGAGCTTCATAGCTTAACACAGCTTAAAATACTATTTACACATGCCTTCAGGTCAGAAGTTTTCATTTTCTTCTATGTCAAACCCTTCAATTTCTTCAAGCTGAAGCTCGAAATCTTCGAAATCCAAACTCATTTCCTCTGCACCTTCGAGAATATCCTTAGGGATTTCAATCGGCTCTATGTTGTTAATTTCCGTAAAATCGATGCGCGTCAATTGCTTTATAGTTGCGCTCTCCTCGTTCATATCGATATTCATCGATACGCCCATTTCCATTTTTTTCCTGGTAGAACGTGTCAGAATTAATTGTAATCGTATAATGCATAGTCGGTTGGCTGAACAAGGCATTCATATGATCGAACATCGAATCAAGCTCACTGTTTAACACACCATAGATTTTTTTGGATGAGCCTTTGAAATTCTTCTTCCGACCCTTCCGGAATTTCAAGGTGAATTAAATAAGCATCATCCTCGATGCTGACACTAAGATTTTCAGTGAAATCCATTAAAATATCAAGCTGTTCCTCAGGAGATAATTGAAAGTCTTCGAGCTTTGAAACCCCTTCTGTAAATTCGCCAGGGTATTTGATCCAACGATCATCCAACTTTGCTTCATAAAAAGCCCGTCTGAGGTAAAGTAGGCTTCAGATTCAAGAGCAGATATTCCCGGAATTGCAGAGGCTACTTTGGATTGCTGATACATTGTAAGCGGCTGACGTGTTGAATCGACAGTGAGTGTCATATCTGTAGAGAAGCTTTCACTATTTTCATTACCAATCTCTTGCTGCATTGAAATCTCTGATCTATAGCTATCTACCTGTTCCATTGCTTCGATTGAATGTAATAAAATATCTGCTGCGTTGCTTTCATCTTCAGCTTCTGGCCATTCTTCTTCTTCTTCTATTGGCCCTGCGTCTAATTTAATTTCTTCCACAAGCTCACTATCATCAAGAACTTCTGAAGTTTCGGTCGAGGCTCCTTGATTACAAGCAGTTAAAATCATGATGGTTATCGGGCTAGCTAACCACCATTTTTTAATTATCATTAGTGAGTGTGCTCCTTTCCTTAATTCTGTGCATTGAACAATCTACATTTTACCAGAGGGACGACGGCTCTGGTAGTAATGCTTTTCATTTAAATAAAGTAGCTAGGTTTGACTCATATTTAGGTTAGGTCAATAGAACCGCTTATTATTTTATGGAATCTCATTTGTTTTCAGCGATATTGGATAAATTTTGTTATTTCTCCCATTCATAACCCGGTTGAAGGGTATTACTACATCAATAAACACAGCTATTTTTAAATTTAGCTTTTCATGGTTCGGGAAATGGTTGTCGAGAATTCTTTATCGATTTAAAAATAAAAATAATTCCAAAGTCCTTGTTGGAAGAATAAATAATAAGTAAAAATACCTATAAAAAAGGAATATAATTGAAAATATAAAGAAAGCGCTACCATAAGTAGCTTTGAATTTTGTCGGAAAACGTCAAAATACGGCAAAATTGCAGGGTTTACCGAGTTTGACATTAATGTAGACGCCTGCTATAGTGAAGTTGTGGAAAATTATCCACAAAAGAATTTAAGTAACGAAGGGAATGTGAAGCATGCAAGGAAAAGTTAAATGGTTTAACGCAGAAAAAGGCTTTGGATTTATCGAGCGCGAAGATGGAGACGATGTATTCGTACACTTCTCTGCAATCAACGCTGAAGGATTCAAGTCTTTGGACGAAGGTCAAGACGTTGAATTTGAAATTGTTGAAGGTGCTCGTGGACCTCAAGCTGCTAACGTAGAAAAGCTTTAATTCACATTCCTGGGCAGGATTATGAATCATAGCTAAAGCCATTCAACCATCTCAAGATTGAGATGGGTTTTTAACGTTATTTGACTATTAAGAGAGCATAAGGCAGTGATATAATGATTAAAAATAAATCAGATTTTTATGACGATATAGGCAAATGGAAGGGCATGTGTAAAGACGAATAATAAGTAAACGGCAATAATTATCACGAAGCTGAAATTTAATGCTAGCCTGAAGTGGATAGCTTTCATAAAGGAGAGTATAGGATTCAAAGGTATCATTGTGGGCTGTTAGCAGCTGCTTAAGAAGGGGGAGGAGCAGATCGACTATCGTCCTCTTGGAGAAAGTGCGATTCGAGTTGAGTTTGGTCAATGTATTTCTGAACAAATCCAGCAAGACATTCAGCGTTACTGTATTAAGCTGAAACAGGCAGCAATCCCATATGTGAGGGAATGGGTTCCGAGTTTTACAGCGGTGACGGTGTTCTATCATTCCCATGAGATCTTCTATGAAGAAATGGTGCAGCTGCTGAAGCGGATGGTGCAAAATGGTGAAGAGGATGTCCCGCTGTTTGTACGAACTGTATCAATCCCAGTCTGTTATGGGGGCGCGTTTGGCCCGATTTACACCATGTAGCTAAGTTTAATCAGCTATCGGAGCAGGAAGTGATTCAGCGACATTCGGGAGCGACTTATTTGATTTACATGATAGGGTTTGCGCCAGGTTTTCCTTATTTGGGAGGACTGGATTCGCGTTTAGTGACTCCGCGCTTAAAGACTCCGCGGGCAAAGGTCGCGGCAGGTTCTGTAGGTATTGCAGGGGAGCAAACAGGCATCTATCCTGTTGAAATTCCTGGCGGCTGGCAAATTATCGGCAGAACACCGTTGAAGCTTTTTCATGTCTCTTCCGAAGAAGAGCCGGTTGTACTTCAAGCGGGTGATCGATTGCGATTTGTTCCATTGACCGAACGGGAATATTGGGAAGTTGGTAGCCTTGTGCGGAGTGGAAAGTATCGATGGCAAATAGAAGAGAGCGGAAGGGGTTGAGCGAATGAGGTTGATTTAAATAGTGATATCGGTGAAAGCTATGGTGTTTATCAATTAGGCCAAGATGAAGCATCATGCGACATGTAACGTCTGTCAACATTGCCTGCGGATTTCATGCCGGCGATTATCAGATCATGGCTAAAACCGTTCAACTTGCTGCTGAAAGAGGAGTAGCGATTGGAGCACACCCTGGCTACCCAGATCGACAAGGCTTTGGACGGCGATTTATTGAGCTGAAAAACTGAGGAAATATACCATGCGTTAGTTTATCAAATCGGTGCTCTTCAGGCGATGTGTACGGCTTATGGGGAAAAGGTGGTTCATGTGAAGCCGCACGGCGCTCTTTACAATATCGCAGCTGTCAACCCGGGAATTGCCGAAGTCATAGCGAAAGCAGTCCGTGCGATTGATCCAAAGCTAATTCTATACGGCCTTTCCGGTAGCGAGCTAATTCGAGCAGGAGAGAGGCTTGGGCTCACCGTTGCCCATGAAGTTTTTGCCGATCGAACCTATCAGCCTAATGGGTTACTTACGCCGCGAACGGAGCCCAATGCAATGATTATTGATGTCGAGCTTGCCTTGGAGCGTGTTTTTGAGATGATCTGCAACGGGAAAACAACAGCGACTAATGGACGGGTGATTCCATTAAAGGCGACGACGATTTGTGTTCACGGAGATGAACCTCAGGCGCTGCTGTTTGTTGAACGGTTGCGTCGCTTTTTACAGGAGAAGAAGGTTAGTCTGAAGGCTGTGAATACGGAATGAAGCTTCAAATGTTTGAGGTCGTCAAGCCGGGAATGTTGACGACGATCCAGGATTTAGGCCGCTATCATTATTTAAATAAAGGAATTGTGGCCGCCGGGGCGATGGATCCATTTGCCGCTCAAGTTGCCAATTGCCTTGTCGGAAATAGAGAAGACGAGGCAGTCCTCGAAATAACCGTTCTCGGACCGAAGCTAAAGGTGTTAAATGATGGGGTTGTCTCTTTGTGCGGAGCTGATTTAGCACCTTGTTTAGACGATCGGTCAGTAGTAATGTGGAAAAGCTTTTCGGTTAAACGTGGGCAAATGCTTAGCTTCAGGCGGGCGCTAACTGGTGTCCGTGCTTACTTAGCCATCCAAGGTGGTTTTGCTGTTCCTTCCGTCCTTGGAAGTCGCTCGACGTATATAAAAGGTCGGATCGGAGGGCTTCATGGGCGAGAAATGCAAACAGGTGACCGACTGGACCGTAACGAAAGGAAGGCGGAGCTGAAGCATTGGCGCCATATTGGCCTGAAACGTTCATTGATTCCGGATTATCAAAGTAATGCAGCGATACGAATCATTCTTGGACCAGATGAAGCGAATTTTACTGCAGATGCTGTTGAAACATTTTTGTCAAACAGCTACCAGGTTACGGAAAAATGTGACCGGATGGGGATTCGATTAGCCGGTCCAAGGCTTGTTCATCGAGTCGAAGTCGGTGCAGATATTTATTCTGATGCGGTGACATTTGGAACGATTCAAGTACCGGCTGACGGCCAGCCGATCGTATTAATGGCAGATCGTCAAACGACTGGAGGATATGCTAGACTGGCTCACGTCATTGAGGTCGATTTGCCGCTATTGGCGCAAAAAAATGTCGAATGATAACATCCGTTTTGAGGAAGTGAAATTAAAGAAGGCTCAGCTCCTTTTACGCAAGCAAAAGGCCTTTTTTCAAACATTAAGAGTAGGGAGGAATGAGTAGAGCCTTTTAGCATATACTTTTGAGAGGTGTCTCCCCTCTTCTCTTACGGAGAGTAAATAACAAAATTATCCATCGATGGTAATTCCAGATTAAAAATAAATCGACGTTTTAGGAGGATTTTTGACAGGGTATAGAGAATAATAAAGGTATATAGAAAAAGGAGGAGTTCTTTATGAATTTTAATATTCGAGGCGAGAACATCGAAGTAACTCCAGCTTTAAGAGAATATGTAGAAAAGAAGGTCGGTAAGCTCGAGCGGTATTTTGACACAACACCGGTTGCTGATGTCAATGTACGAATGCAAGTCCTGAACAATCAGCATATTATCGAGGTGACAATACCGATGCCGCAGTTATTGCTTCGCGGAGAAGAGGTTCATACAGATATGTATGCTGCTATTGACAAGGTGATTGAAAAGCTTGAGCGTCAAATTCGGAAGCATAAGACGAAAGTAAATCGTAAATTCCGTCAAGAAGACAGTTTAAAATATATGTTTAAAAACGATTTGGAGCCGCTTGACAATGAACCGGAAGAATTAGATGAGCTAGAAGTGGTAAGAACGAAGCGATTTAACTTAAAGCCGATGGACGCGGAAGAAGCTATTTTACAAATGGATTTGCTCGGCCACAGCTTCTTCGTTTTCTCAAATGCAGAAAACGGTGACACTAATGTCGTTTACCGTCGCAAGGATGGCCGGTACGGATTAATTGAGCCGGAAGCATAAAATAAATAAAAAGAT
>BAXO01000019.1 GCA_001310555.1 Bacillus sp. JCM 19058 | reverse complement strand
TGCAGTCTCAGAATTTATTTGGTGGGTGTGGCAAAGGCAAAGAATGAAAGAGTTGCTAGAAAAATGGAGGTTTACTCGAGGCGGGCAGAAGGTGTATGGACCACGGGAAACGAAGCGTTCTACGTGGAGATTGAATGTAACGGAAGCAGCGTGACAGCAACACCATCGAAATGGGTGCTCTGTCACCAGTGAAAGGTTGAACAGTAAGGTAGCAGGGTGATAAAACTTGCGTATGCTAATGCCTGAGAACGGAGGAAGAAGTCGGACAAAATAAATTAATAGTCTGAATCAGCAGGGATTTTTAATTAATTAGAGAATAAACCCGTAGCCAGAAAGTACTTTCTGGCTACGGGTTTATTTTTTGCCCATACGTCTTAAACGGACCTATTCAACTGGTACGAGTGTATACAAATTGCTTTACTCGGGGGGTTGTAACGATGGAAAGGGAATGGTTTAACGGGTTACACAAAAATACAAACTTTCATTTTGATAATAGCTATTTTAATAACCCTCAGTTGTTTGAGTCGATTTTGTTATATCAAATTGGGGACTTAAGCTGCAGGGGAGGCTATGTTGTTCCGGAGCACAAGCAGCTGTGCTATGAAATAAGCTATATCGTTTCAGGCGCCGGATATTTTTATATGGACAAAAAAGGGTATCCGGTTAAAGAAGGGGATATCGTTCTTAATGTGCCCGGAGAGCTTCATTCTTGTAAAGCTGATGATGACGAACCGTTCCGCTATTTTTACGTCGGCTTTCATTTTGCTGAAGACGCTGGCGAACATCATTCCCTTTCCCATATAAAAAAAATGTTTGATCAAGCCGAGAGTTGCGTCGTGGCTAATAAGCTTGGCATCGATGTTCCCTTTGTTAGTATTTTCAATGAGCTGATCAATTTAGAGAAATATTCGACTCATATGATAGATATGTATCTTCGCCAATTAATCGTTTTGGCCTATCGCAGCTTTTGTAATAACTGGTCAAATAGGTATATACCTGGCAGCAAGGGCAATGAGCTGAAAAAAATAGTATACAAGGTAATTAATTATATTGATGCTCACCTTTGTCAAATAACTGAACTGACTGAGATATCTGATGCATTGCATTATAGCTATTCCTATCTATCCCGGATTTTTGCGAAGGAGGTTGGCCTGACGATAAAGGATTATTACAACCGCAAACGTTTTGAGAAGGCTGTCGAATGGTTAAAGGGCGGCGAATTGAATGTGACTCAGGTTGCGGAAAAGCTTCAATATCAATCGATTCATGCGTTTAGTAAAGCATTCCGTAGAAACTTCGGCGTCTCTCCGACGGAATATCAAGCCTTACTTCATAGTGCAAAAAAGGAACAACACAATAACAAAAAGGGATAAAGCAACTTCTAAACGGGTTTGTTACGCTAGGTTCACCATAAGAATTATTAGGAGGTTCGGCTAAGTGAGTAAAATAAAAGTAGCGGTTATTGGCTGTGGGAAAATTTCCGGCAATCATATAAAGTCGTATGCCAGCAACGAATTAACAGAGATCAAATACCTGGTCGACATTAAGGAGGACCGAGCTAAGGAATTAGCTAAAACGTATGACGTTCCTTATACGGAAGAAGATTATAGAAAGATACTTGATGACGAAGAAGTTGAGGCTGTCTCCATTTGTACACCAAATGATACCCATGCGCCGATTGCCATAGCATGCTTGAATGCAGGTAAGCATGTCCTATGCGAAAAGCCGGCTGCGCTTAATATGGAGCAGGTGAACGAAATGAAAGCGGCGGCTGATCGGAATGACAGAATTCTCAATATCGGCGTCGTCAATCGCTACAATACAGCTGTCAATAAAATCAAACAAATGATTGACGCTGGCGAGCTTGGCAGGGTTTATCATGTGTACTGTTCCTTCCGGGCGCACCGTTCCATACCGGGACTCGGGGGGCCATTTACAACGAAGGCTAAAGCGGGTGGCGGAGTATTGATTGATTGGGGCGTACACTTTCTCGATTTGATTTTTTACAGCTTGAGTCAGCCAAAAGTGTTGACTGTATCTGGCGCGATCCACAGTGAACTGGCTAAGGATATGGAAAACTATACGTACATCAACATGTGGGCGGGGCCTCCTGACTATAATGGAACCTATGATGTAGAGGATTTCGTTACCGGGCTAATCAGGACGAATGGACCGACGATAAGCTTAAACGGGGCGTGGGCGCAGAATATCGGTGAGTCGGCGATGTTTGTAGAATTTATTGGCGATCAAGCGGGCATCAAACTGCAGTACGGAGGTGATTTCAAGATCTATCTGCGAAAAACGGTAGTTTATGCGAAACGAGCCCGACTTACCCGACATCAGATATGTTTTATGATGAAGTCGCTGGTTTTATTCAGTCAGCAAAGGAGAGGAGTAAAGGCAGGTCTCATATTGATAATGTCATTGTCACTTCTGAAGTGATGGAGGCGATTTATACTTCGGCCGAGAGAGGGAGAGAGGTCGAGCTATGAAGAGAATCGGGCTCATTGACTACTATTTAGATGAGTGGCATGCCAACAACTATCCGGGTTGGATTAGGGACAATGCCAAAGCTTCGAGTCGATGCTGTGAGGTAGCTTATGCGTGGGCGGAGATCGATCGTCCGGGAGGGATCGATACGCTTAATTGGTGTAAAAACCATAATGTTCATGCGTTATCTTCAATTGAAGAGCTTGTGGAGAAATCTGATTATATTATCGTCCTTTCTCCCGACAATCCAGAACATCATGAACGACTCGGTCACCTCCCGTTTCAGTCTGGCAAACCTGTATATATGGATAAGACGTTTTCTCCCGATCTGGCTTCAGGAAGACGAATGTTCGAGCAAGCTGAAACGTACCGTACGCCTTTATTTTCGAGTTCAGCTTTGCGTTTTGCAAAAGAGCTCTCAAATTATCCAAATGCTGAGGTGAACAGAGAAACGCTTGAATATTTGGCGACAATGGGACCCGGCACTTATAAAAACTATTCTGTTCATCAATATGAGATTATTGTCTCCTTACTAGGTCCCGGAGCAAGGCAAATCAAAAGCTTGTCATCTGAGCACGGACAATTGCTCGTCATCGAGTATGATGACGGACGGCAAGCATCCTTTTGTCAAATGGAGAACGCACCTTTTCAGTTGAATATTCAGCTAAACAATGGAAACGGCGTTGGATACCTGAATGTACCGATATGTTTACTCGTCTGATCGATGCGATGATGAACTTCTTTGAAACGGGTCTATCCCCCGTTCCTAAGGAAGAAACGTTGGAGGTAATGGCCTTGATCGAGGCCGGAGAAAAAGCGTTGGAGAATCGCGATACTTGGATCCGGATTGAGCAAGCGTAAATAGGCACTCTTGAAGGGTATTTCTCGCTTGATAAAGGAAAAATGAGAATAGACGAAACGAGTAAACATAGGGCGTTGCTTGAATTGGTCACTACGTTTGTAAGCACTGATTACAGAGGAAGCTGACCAAAAAGTGGCGCCTTTTTTGGGGCACTATTAACGTTAAATAACCCGGCTGAAACTAAACAAGCGGGCCGAGTTCGTAAATTCATGCCTACTATTTTGAAGGTTTGGGTATTTTACCGCTTTACGAGGGAAGCACGAATAGTCGTTCGAATTCAGGTGAATCCGCTTACAAAAAGGAAGGCTATCACATTGAGCTTGGTGATCTGGCTCAATATTAGGTTTAAATGCTGGTGGTTTAGGTTCACAAGAACCCGACATAGGGAGGACGAATAAATGAGAAGATCCTGGCTAATATCGATGTTCATTTTGATAACAATACTAGTTGCTGCCTGCTCAGACCGAGCAGAGGATGTCAATGGAAATGAGAATGGCGAAGAAGACGATGGAGGAGGCACCGAACAACAAGGCTCTAAGGAAGGAAGCGACCAAGTCACGATTAAAATTGCATATTCCTTCGGAGAAGAGTCGTTTCATGGCAGGTTTGATCATATCGATGATAAGCTGCCTAATATTAATATTGAGTATGTTCCTTATGAGAACACGCTGGAATCGCTTCAAGAGATTTTTGCCAATAATGTCAACCCTGATATTATCATTCAATACAACGATATGACTCCCGTTAAAGAACTGGATGTGATCGAACCAATCGATGACTTGGCAGTAGAGTTTGGCTTTGATATTGATACATTAAGGCCTTCGCTCGTTTCTTATATCCGCTCGCTTGACGAGGAAGGACGGTTGATCGGGTTACCGGACGGTTCCTCACACATTGCGTTATATTACAATAAAGAAATCTTTGATTTGTTCGGCGTGGAATACCCTGTTCCTGACAAAATCATGACATGGGATGAAGTGTTTGAGCTAGCAGCAAAAATGACTGGTGAACGAGACGGTGTCGAGTACGTTGGGTTTGAATTTTCCTGGGGAAATACAGGTGCCGCTGCTTTAACGCCGTTAAACGAGCTAGCGCTCAATAAGACCGATCCCCAATCTGGGGAAATTTTGCTTAATGATAGACCGGAATTCAAGCAATATTTTGACTTGATGGATAAGCTTTATCGTATCCCCGGGATTTATGAGCAGGAAAGGGAAGGAGCTTGTTTGTTCTGCGAAAAAAAGGGCTGCGATGTCTATCGCGGCAAATATGTTTTTAGCTGCAGGTACAGAAGAATTTCAAGGTTCCCAGGAAGGTATTGATATGGTACCGACTCCAGCCTGGGCAGCACTGCCAAGTACCGGTCCTTATCTGGGAACTTCTCCAATGATAATAACGAATTATAGTGAACATCAAAAAGAAGCGTTTCAAGTGCTATTAGAATATATTTCCCCAGAAAATCAACTTGAAATGGTGCAAAATGGCTCATCCGCTAGTGTGCTCGAGGATCCGGCGATTCTTGAACAATTTGCAGCGAACAATGAGCAATATAAGGATAAAAATCGAGACGCATGGTTTATAGGTGAGCCTGCTATTTATGAGGAAACCCAAAGCGAATGGGATTTGCACATAGACATTAGTGGCGCCTTAAAAAAAGTTGGCCGAAACCGGTAGCGACGTTAATACGCTCCTGCGTGAGCTAGAAGAGGAGTCTGATGCAAAAGTTCAAGAAGCGATGTCCCGTTAGGAGCTTCACTGCTTTTGTTCAAGGAGTAGAAAGTATAAAATTTAGGGTGAATAGGTAAAGCCTCTCTCAGCGCCCAGAAACGAGCAAGCTTCATTCGTCTTTGCCGACGTCGTCCAGTTTGTCCGTTTCGGGGCGCTCTGTACTTTTGTTCTGTGCATTAAGAAAAGTGAGACAATCAACTTATTCAAGGTGAACCAGCAGTTCCATCGCCCGTTTTTCTTGCCGTGCGATTTGCATGATCAAGTCGGAGGCTGTATCAATGGTTGTCCAGTCTCGTTTTTTTCCCGCCTGCTCAATCAAAATGGAAACTTCTCTCCATAGTGAAGCAACCTCCGTGTAAATCCGATACGCCTTTTCAATCCTTGTACTCTCGACATCTCCAAACATTCCAATAAAAAAAATCCCGGTATAAATTCCTCCGGATCACGGAAATAGGTAACACGGGCGCTCCATTCTGTACGCTCATGAGGTTCATTCAAATACGCAATGTTCTTTACTCGAAAATGTTTGTAAGTTTTTTGATATCTTCCGCTTTAAATTGAAATAAGAAAGATGATTGTGTTTGCACAAACCGTTGTTTGTAAAGAGTAAAAATAAGACACAGAAATGGCCTTTTTCTTAAGTCCAATAAACTCGTTCGTTTGCTCATTCCAATAAGTGCGCACCCAACCTATCCGATGAGCACACAAGTCGTTCATGTGGGTTTTCTAAAGAGACGCAGGCGAATTTCAAACTAGTTTGCACGCTAAAACTATGGAGAATTGGAGCCAGTGCGCAAAAAAGGAACAATACAATAGCAAAAAGGGATCAACTATCACTTTGAAAGGTTTGCTATGCTGGGAAGCAGGGAGAGTTTTTGTGAAAGTAAATCGATGGCTAATAATGGTAGCGGTTACATTATGCCATTTAGAACTATAAAGTCATGCAGGAGCAGCTTCAGGTCTAAAAGTCAAAGTCGGTTCAAATAAATAGAACTAGGGGGATCTGTTATGTTCAGACAGGAGCAGTCAGCAGACATCGTTATTATTGGAGGAAGTACAGGAGGGTGTGCAGCTGCACTAGCTGCAGCAAAAGCAGGCTGTAAAGTAATCATGACTGAGGAGACTAGCTGGATTGGAGGACAGTTAACCAATCAAGCAGTTCCGCCGGATGAGCATCGTTGGATTGAGCAGTTTGGCTGTACACGTAGTTATCGAAAATTTAGAAATAGCGTAAGACAGTACTATCTCCGGAACTTTCCAGTAACAGAGCAAGCGAGGCGGATGACAGGTTTTAATCCTGGTACTGCGAATGTCAGTCGAATTTCGCACGAACCGCGTGTCGCTTTGGCGGTTATTCAAGATATGCTAGCTCCTTTTGTAAATAGTGGCAAACTCATGATTATGACAGAAACGAAAGTAAGGGCAGCGGAAACAAACGGAGATAATGTAACGTCCGTTGAGGTCGAGCATGTAAATACGAAACAAGTTTGTGTTTTAACAGCACCGTACTTTTTAGATGCGACTGATTGTGGCGATGTTTTGCCTTTAGCAGGTGTCGAATATGTAACGGGTGCCGAATCACAAAAAGAAACAGGCGAACCCCACGCTTGGCAAGCGAGTCTGATCCGATGGATATGCAAGCCATTACTCATTGTTTTCCTATTGATTATGTTGAAGGATACGATTTCACGATAGAAAAACCAGAAAACTATGATTTTTGGAAAAGCTATCAGGCTGAATTTTGGCCCAATAAGCAGCTGGATTGGACGGGTGTTCAACCGATTTCGTTAAATCCGATAACCTATAGTTTATTTCAGGAGGCAGGTAAATTTTCTCTATGGAATTACCGTCGACTGATTGATAAAGATAACTTTGAAGAGGGGCTTTACGCTGGCGACATTTCGCTTGTAAACTGGCCGCAAAACGATTATTGGTTAGGGCCAATCATCGATGTCAGTGAGGAGGAGAAAGAAAAGCACTTGCATCAAGCAAAGCAACTGAGCCTTTCTTTACTTTATTGGATGCAAACGGAGGCTCCCCGACCTGACGGAAAGCAAGGTTATCCGGGCTTGCGCTTACGGCCTGACGTTGTTGGGACCAGTGATGGCCTAGCCATGTATCCGTATATTCGTGAGTCCAGACGAATTAAGGCGGAATTCACCGTTGTTGAGCAACACGTAAGCACGGAGGTAAGGGGAGAGGCAGGAGCTGAAACCTTTGATGATTCAGTCGGCATCGGAAGCTATCGTATTGATTTGCATCCAAGCACTGGTCTGCGTACGTTTATCGATATTTCAAGTCTCCCATTCCAAATTCCTTTAGGAAGCCTAATTCCAATTAGAGTTAATAATCTACTTCCTGCATCAAAGAACCTTGGTGTGACTCATATTACAAATGGCTGCTATCGACTGCACCCTGTGGAATGGAACATCGGCGAAGTGTGCGGATATTTAGCTGCCTATTGCATAAAAAATCAGTATTATCCACGACAAGTTCGAAACGATCAAGCGTTACTACAGGATTTCCAAAGGCATTTGGTAAATGCGGGCATCGAGCTGGCTTGGCCGTCTATTCACTCAGTGTAAACACTCATAGCGTGAACGTTCCGAGCTAAACCGAAGGGGGGGCCCCTTCGTCTGCTTGACAACTCCCACCTTCGCTTTACTTGAGGTGGGTGCTTAGGTCTGAATAAATAAAATCCCATGAAAATGCGGCTAAATAAGCGTTTAATTAAAGCTGAAAAACCTTTCGTTCTCTAATTCGAGCAACAATTTGCTTTTTATTTGTTAGAAAATTCTAAATACGGAAAGGGGGAAGGCTCAATTAGCTAGTCAATTCTCAAAGACAGAACAGAAGGGGAGATGAAAATAATGAGAAATCATTCGAGAAAAAGGTATTTATCCGCTTTATTGTTTATCTTTATCGTGATCTTGTTTGTCGGTTGTTCATCCGATGAGACAGAAGGAACAGAGGAAAATCCCGACCAAAGGGAAGAATCTTCAGGGGAAAAAGAAAATGAAGCACCTAGAGAACCGTGGGCATATGACGGGGAACCAGTTACATTAAAAATGCTGATCTGGATTGATGAAGAAACCTTCCGAATCCGGTACAAGGAGCAAATAGAGGAAACATTTCCGGATATTACACTGGAGCTAATAAGCGGTAATCCGACCGGTTCTGAATTTATCCAGGAGTTGTTTGCGAAAGGAGAAATCCCGGATATCAGTGTCGGAGGTCCAAATATTGAGCTAGTGGAAAAACTCGATTTTTTTAATGCCGATCGATGAATATATTGAACAAACGAACTTCGATTTAAATGTATTTCAGGAAGGCATTATTGAAAATTTACGAGCTATCGATCCGCTTGGTGAAGGGCACTTGTATGGATTGCCAATCGAAAACAGTGTGAGGGCGCTCTTTTATAATAAAGATATTTTTGATTTACTTGGTGAACAATACCCTGAGGACGATATGACTTGGGATGAAGTGTTAACTCTTGCACAGAAATTAACGGTGGAAAGAGATGGAGTGCGATACAAAGGTTTAGAGCTTGATCCGAACTCCACACCTTTTATGCAGCTAGGTGTACCAGGTACTGATCCGGAGGCGGGAGACGTTTTGTTTGCAAATGACCCAAATACGAAGAAGTTCTTTGATCTACTTGATCGATACAGAACCATTCCCGGAATGATTAACCCGGATCCAGAAAATAATCCGGATAGCTTTGATTCCGGACAGCAAAACATTGCGATGAGGGTTCTTAATGCCCCGTGGTTTGAATTATTGACGCGTGTCGAAGGGTTTAACTTTGATTTGGTAACCGTTCCAACATGGGAAGATCTTCCGAATGTTGCTCCGACTTGGGGGGCTTTACCATTTAATGTCGTAAAGCATAGTGAGAACAAGGATGCCGCGTGGTCAGTCATTGCATATTTAGCTTCTGAAGAAGGGCAAATCTCACTTTCGCGCGCCGGAAGTCCGCCAACAATTGAAAGTGAGACGGCGTTCGAGCAGTTTACAGCAGTAAGTACCGAAGACCTTAATCAGACATTTAACTCAACGGCCCCATACAGGCAAACATTGGCTGGGCTAGCGCCATACTCTCAGTACGATGAACCATTCAATAGCTTTATGATTACGAAGTCTGCTGAGTTTTTAACCTCTGAGCAGGATGTCATCACCTACATTCGGGAAATGGGTGAAGAATATGCCGCGATTGTAAAGGAATTAAAAGGACAGGAGTAAGTTAAGAGAGGGTAAATAAGGTTGAAGAACCAGCGCTTCACCTGGGGAAGGTGAGATGCTGGTTCGATGACATATTTAAAGTAATGGGGCATTTAAAACCGGAGGGAAGGAGCCTGGGTTACCTAGAGCAATTTTTCTAAAAAGGAGTAGCTTTCAGGCACTTGCTCTTCATTTAAGCTGTGTAAAATGAGCGAACCATTATAGTGAACGGATTTTAATAAAGAAATGTAATGATCGTAATCGAAATCACCTTGTCCTGCCGCGACAAAGGCACCTTGCTCGATGGAAAAATCCTTCGCGTGTGCTAAGACGATATGATCTCCTAACAAATCAAACGCCTCGTTCAGTATAGAATGTGTTTCGACTGTTTGGTGGAGCGGAATTAAATTGGCACCATCCATAATTATTTTCAGGCGTTCTGATGGAAAGAGATCTAACAGCTTTTTTGCTTTCTCTGCCGTGTTGACGACGTTAGAGAGCTCCGGTTCAACGCCTAAAATAACATTATATTTCTCGGCTATTTTAAGAGCTTTTTCCATCATTACGAGCAATTCAGTCCAGGCTTTTTCGGAGTTATTTTCTGGGTGAAAACTCCACATATTATGACCGTCTCTGCTCCCTGTGCAAAGTGTAATTACGTTTGTCCCAATTAGATGCGCTGCCTTTGCGATCGTTTCCAATCCGATTAATCCAAGTTCTCTTTGTTCATGTATTGGGTGTATCATGTTGAATGTTCCTGACACTGCGGCTACCTTGATGCCTGATTGACTTAGCGTATCGTGTAAGTGAATCAACTCGGACTCAGCTAATTCACGAGGTAATGACGGAAGGGAGGCACAGGACAAGTTAAACTGGATACTGTTCATCTGATGATTCTGGACGGCATAAAGAACTTCACGCAAACTACTCCTTTTTAACACCTTCGAAAAAAAATGCCAATGTCCATTAGACCCCTCCTCTCACTTCAGACAAGTAGATGCGCTCTCCTGTATCCACTGAGCGGGACAATGCGACCATTGCTCTCATATTTGCTAGACCATCCTCAATGGATGCTCCGTGCATCGGTTGTTGACGTAAAATGGTATCTGCAAACCCTTCCAACTGTCGGCGGTAAACGTGTCCGTCAGATGCTAAAGGACGATGATAGTGACCGTCTTTTGATGAGAAAATATCTACATCGCTTGATTTAAATAACCAAGGGTTATAGGTTTTGCCGATAACACTCCCGTATTCGCCATAAATTTGGAAACCTTCATGCCAATCCATCCTTACGCCTACGGTTAAGTCCAATTGACCAAAGGTCCCGTTCTCAAACTCTATTGTCGCTAACCAATTATGTGCACCGAACCTTTCCGTATGATAGGCATGAACACTCACTATATTTCCACCAAAAAATCTGGCGGTATCTACTAAATGGCTGCCGTGGGCAAGCATATAATATTGTTTTTTATTCGCTTTGATATCGTATGCTGGTTTAATAGATTGCTCGCTTTGTTCGATAATAGGCATAACATTGTTGGTAACAGTATATCTTTCAAAGCCATCGCCGTACCATGCTTTTAATGCTAATAATTCTCCGAGATCATTTTTGACGAAATCCCTTGCAGTTGCTATCCCTTCATCAAACCTTTTCATATGACCGACTTGAAGAACTAAGCTTGAAGCTTGTACAACTTCTTTTAATGCAACGCATTCTTCGACCGTAACGCCTACCGGCTTTTCGACTAGCACATGCTTTCCGGCCTTTAGAGCTTTAATGGCGGCGCTGATATGTAACGGGTCAGCGATACCAATTATAATGGCATCAATCTGTTCATTTTGGAGCATTTTCTCATAATTAGTATACGAGAATTTCGGTTTATGAACTTCTGAAACCCTGTTTAGTAAATCTGCTGCAACGTCACACAAAGCATACAACTCTACGTTTTTGCCTTTTCGGCATGCGTCTATATGTGCAGCTTGTGAAATCGTTCCGCATCCAAGAATACCAATTCTGAGCTTTTCAAACTCCATCGTTACATACTCCTTATCGTTGGACTTATTCGTATACTATAATTGTAAATGAGAAAAATCAATCGATTATCATTAAGCTTGAAAAGCTCCAACCTCGACTGGCCCGCTTGACCAAATGAGGGTTGGATTTGCCTGAGCACGGTTAGCTCAAATAGCTACTATTAACAGAAAGATGCGCCGATAATGATTAACAAAATAAACAAGACGACGATTAAAGCAAAGCCGCCTCCGCAGCCGAATCCACCTGAATAGCCATAGCCGCCGTATCCGCCGCCATAGCCGCCGCCGTATCCGTATCCATC
Source organism: Bacillus sp. JCM 19058 (assembly GCA_001310555.1). Next base: position 58,423 of record BAXO01000019.1, on the reverse strand, counting down.
ACCGCAGCAACCGAAACCTCCGAACAGTCCCATAAAACACCACCTTTCAAGTGGAGATAGTACAGCTTATGCAAGGTACGCAGGGGTGGCTTTAGGTAAATGTGGAATTTTTCACTATGGTGGGTTTATGAAAAATGTAGGGGTTTCGTCGGTCATAGGAAAGAAAGCTCTTCTCAGTGCCACTTTAGAAAAGGTTAGTTCTTTATCTGTTCTTGTTTTAAACCAGTAACGGCACCAATCAATTGGATATCTATACCGTAATCAAGCATGCACTCGGCAACCTCAAGACGAGTTTCATGTTTTGCGGTCGAGCGAACATATTCAAGAAGGTAGAGTAAATCATCATGTGGTTTTGTCGATTTCCTTCGCATTTGACACATATCCTTCGTATACGAGAAATGGTTAAAAACATTATATCGAATGTACGTTCCCTTTTTCAACCTATATTTAAAAATAGCTATAAAATCAAAAATTGGGTTGTGTTATAGCTGTCTATTAGTTATAATATTCTTTGTCAGTTAAAATGGGCCCGTTGGTCAAGTGGTTAAGACACCGCCCTTTCACGGCGGTAACACGGGTTCGAATCCCGTACGGGTCATAATTGAAATAAGCAATAGAGGTTAGATTCATCCACATTATTTTGTTTTCTATTATGGAGGGGTAGCGAAGTGGCTAAACGCGGCGGACTGTAAATCCGCTCCCTCAGGGTTCGGCGGTTCGAATCCGTCCCCCTCCACTTTATTGGGCTATAGCCAAGCGGTAAGGCAACGGACTTTGACTCCGTCATGCGCTGGTTCGAATCCAGCTAGCCCAGTTTTGAATTTAAAAAGCCTCATTTAGCAAAGACCCTGGCTACTTAAGCCAGGGTCTTTGAGCTTCGCGTTTTAAGTAAATAATCATATTCGTTTAAAAGTCTATCTAGCTTTTGGCTAAAAGAGATGACATCATAGGAATGAAGCTCTTGGTCCATAGTGATTTGGTGTAAAGCTTGGCGGTTTTCTTCTATATCTTGCAGTAATTTTAAAACCATTTGCTCCTTTGTCAAAATATGCACATTCCCTTCTCGCAAAAGTTAAATTGCTTTTATGTTATATTTTCTATCTAACTCATACCCTATTTCCATGAATTAAAACATAAATTGGTACAGTTTTTTGAATTTTTCATGTTAAAATAGAGAATATCGATTAAAAAGTGAAACGTAACGGCTGATGAGCCGTAAACGAAATAGAGATTGGATGTAGAGGTATAAAAGATGGATACAGTAGTCAAGCGAGTCATTCGTGAAGTGAAGAAAGGTGATGAGCAGGCTTTTGCTGAGCTTGTAGAATTATATAAGGATAAAGTATATCAAGTCGCATATCGAATGGTCGGAAATGTTCATGAAGCGCAAGACATCTCTCAAGAAGCTTTTCTCCGCGCTTATACGAACATTGATCGATTTGATACACAAAGGAAGTTTTCTACTTGGCTGTTTCGGATAGCTACTAATGTAGCGATCGATAGATCAGGAAGAAAAAGCCCGACTTTTATTTACAGGAGGAAGTCAAGGGGGCAGAGGGTCTGACTTATGAATCTCAGCTAGCTGCCAATCAGGAATTACCTGAAGACCAAGTGGTTACACTAGAATTACAGCAATGGATTCAGGCGGAAATCGCTCAATTGCCTCCTAAATATCGAACGGCTATCATATTAAAATATATTGAAGATCTCTCGCTTAAGGAAATCAGTGAAATTCTCGATATGCCTGTATCCACTGTGAAAACGAGGATTCATCGTGGACGTGAGGCATTGAGAAAACGGATGAGGAAAATGTAAAGGGGGAGAACCTTATGAACTGTGATGAACAATACAGCAAATTAATTCATAAATATTTAGACGGCGATGCGACAGCGAAGGAGAAGCAGCAATTAGACCGTCATATTGCCACCTGCCCGGAATGTGCCGAACACATGTGGGAGCTAAAGAAGGCTATTGCCTTTGTTCAAAGCGCCTCGCATATTGAGGCTCCTGTCGGATTTACCAATCAAGTCATGGCAAATTTGCCAAAACGGAAATCGACATCAAAGTGGAAGATATGGATGAGAAAGCATCCACTTTTAGTAGCAGCTGTCATCTTTATGTTATTGATGTCTACAAGTATTACGTCTGTATGGAATGGTTATAATGGTGGTCAAGTATCAGTTAAAAGTTCAGGTAATGTGCAAATTGACCAGAAGAGCGGATTGGTTGTTGTCCCGAAGGGTGAAGTGATTGAGGGCGATCTGACCGTTCGAAATGGAGAGCTGCAAATCGAAGGAGAGGTTAGAGGAAATGTCCTGCTTGTGAACAGTGAGCCGTTTTACGCTTCTGCAGGGTCCGTTTCTGGAGAAATCTCTGAGGTAAACCAGGCGCTTGAATGGGTCTGGTACCATATAAAGAACTTTTTTACAGAAGTTATCTCTGTTGTTGATGAAGAATAAAGTATCCTTGATAAAACCCCTTTTAGGTGCTGCACCTAAAAGGGGTTTTATTACGTTCCACCATATTTCTCTCAATGCTTCCTGAATGAGAATGCTTGTGACCCAATTCAGCTGCGCCATTCATCGGAAGTAGACTGATTTTTAACAGGCTAAAGCATTGGGTAATCAGATAGACATTCAATTCTAACAGTCTGAATACACAACTTACGCCTAGCTAAACAGCCTTCTTCGGGGAAGAGATAAACCTCCTGATGCGAGTCTTACTTTATGATATAATTAGAAAAACTAACAGCATAGAAAGTAAAAATAGACAGGGGAAGGTGTTTTGTTTGACCTTCCCTCCCTTTACTTCCGCTTGTTTCAAGTCATTCTGGATGCATGATATAGTAAATATTTCAAAGACTAGAAAATATAGTGGCGATACGATCAACCGATCAGGTCTGCTATCTGGCCTAAAAAAGGGAAGGCTACTGTCTTTTTGACGCTAAACATTTGGAGGAAAGCGATGTTCCCGATCGAAGACTTTCGTTTGTTAAATTATCTTGGTCAAATTATCGATATTTTGCTTGTAACTTTTGTAATATACAAACTTATCATGGTGGTTCGTGGAACACGAGCTGTCCAACTGCTGAAAGGGATTACTGTAATTTTAGCTGTTTGGTTTTTGAGCAGCTTCTTTGGCCTGCGTACGCTTGAATTTATTATGACGCAAACAGTTACTTACGGTTTGCTCGCCATCATTATCATTTTCCAGCCGGAACTGAGGCGTGCGCTTGAGCAATTAGGAAGAGGCAGACTGTTTGCCTCTCGGTCTGCACCTCAAGAGGAAGACAACCAGAAGGTCGTCGAGGCGTTGCTAAAGGCGGTCAATTATATGGGAAAAAGGCGAATTGGTGCGTTAGTTTCGATTGAACGGGACACAGATGAGTGATTACGCGGAGACAGGAATTCAAATGAATGCGAACCTTACCTCGGAACTACTCATAAATACGTTTATACCGAACTCTCCTTTACACGATGGTGCAGTTATTATAAAAAAAGAACACGATATTGGCAGCTGCATGCTATTTGCCCCTGTCCGAGAATCCATTTATTTCAAAAGAACTTGGGACAAGGCATCGAGCTGCTCTCGGCATCAGTGAAGTAACGGACAGTATTACATTGATCGTTTCTGAAGAAACCGGAACGACTTCATTGACAAAAAAATGGAGAGCTCCACCGTGATGTTGATGAAGAACAATTGCGTACGCTACTGGAAAATGAGTTACTGACAGACACTAAACCATCGACGGCTTCTCGCTGGCAATGGGGAGGTAAGAAAAATGGATAAATTATTTAATAGCCATTGGTTTGTCAAAATTATTTCCTTTTTTTATTGCCCTGATGCTGTTTACAATGGTAAACATGGATAGCATTAGCAATCAGCCCGGTGTCTTGCCTACGATGAGCTCGAATACTACGTTGGAAGATGTTGATCTGACTGTTTATTATGATGAAGAAAATTATGAGGTTGTCGATGCGACGGAGCATGTCCAAGTAAATTTGCGAGGGCCACAAAGCGCATTGACCCGCTTCCAATTTTCGCGTTCAGACTATGAAGTTTATGTCGATGTTACTGAGCGAGAGGAAGGGATTCATACAGTCGGTGTACAGCATCGGGGTATTCCGAAAGAATTGACGGTATCGATTAATCCACAGTACGTCAGGGTCGAGCTTCAAGAAAAGCAGACCGTTTCATTACCCGTCGCAGTTGAATTGCAGAATACGGATGAGGTTGAAGAGGCTATACCGTTGGAACTCCAATCGTATCACCTGTAAATGTTGCTGTAACAGCAGCTAGAGGGATTGTCTCCCGAGTAGCCAGTGCCAAGGCGTATGTTGATGTTGCAGGGGCAGATGCAGCTGTTGAATCAACTGTTGCCGTTAAGCTGTATGATAGTAATGGCAATGAGCTTGATTTGACGACTGAACCATCGATCGTCGATGTACGAGTACCTATAACAAGCCCAAACAAGACAATTCCAATTCGAGTAAAACGAGAAGGAGAACTGCCGGATGGAATGAGCTTGGAGTCACTTGAGCTTGAACCCGCTGAAGCGACCATTTATGGGCCGCAAGATGTCATCGATTCGATAAACGTTTTGGATGGAATTGTTCTTGATTTAAGTGAGATTAGTGATGGGGAAACGATCGAACAAGAGCTGTCGTTGCCTACGGGTGTAGAAAGGGTTGAACCAGAAACTGTTCAAATTACACCGCATCTTGCAGAGGAAGCAGAGTCTGAGTGGCTGAAGTGCCTGTTGATATTGTTGGAAAAGGGGAAGATACCGAGGTGAAGTTTGCAGAAGGACAAGCCAATACAGTCACAGTGACTGCTTTGGCTGCAAAAACACTGCTGGATAAAATGGATAACAACGATTTGCAAGCGTTTGTTGATGTCAGCGAAGAAGGAACCGGCGAGCACGAGCTGCCGATTCAGCTCAATGGGCCGACGGATATCCGCTTGGAGTCAAGTGAGGATTCGGCTCGTGTGATCATAACCAATAAAACTGAATGATGACGTTTGAAAGAGAGGTTTCTATAATGGGTAAATATTTTGGAACTGACGGAGTTAGAGGAGTAGCTAACACTGAGCTAACCGCGGAGCTTGCGTTTAAGCTTGGACGTATGGGCGGCTTTGTGTTAACAAAACAAACCGAAAAACCTAAGGTAGTCATTGGCCGGGATACACGAATCTCTGGTGAAATGCTGGAAAGTGCTTTAATTGCCGGTCTGCTTTCAATTGGAGCAGAAGTCATGCGATTAGGCGTTATTTCGACCCCTGGAGTCGCTTTCTTGACAAAAGCGATCGGTGCAGACGCTGGAGTTATGATTTCCGCGTCACATAATCCTGTCCCAGATAACGGCATTAAATTTTTTTTGGGCCTGATGGCTTTAAGCTGCTTGATGAGCAAGAGCAGGAAATTGAAGAGCTATTGGAGCGAGAGGATGATCTTCCCCGCCCAATCGGCGAACATCTTGGGCAAATGAGCGATTACTTTGAAGGCAGTCAAAAGTACTTGCAGTTTTTGAAGCAAACGGTTCAAACGGATTTTTCTGGGGTTCATATTGCGCTCGATTGTGCTAACGGTGCAGCTTCATCCCTCGCACCTCATCTTTTCGCGGATTTAGAGGCGGATATTTCAACTATGGGTACATCGCCGAATGGCATTAATATTAATGAGGGTTGTGGTTCCACTCATCCGAAAAATCTGGCGGAAATGGTCGTCGAAAAGGAGGCACATATCGGTCTTGCTTTTGATGGAGACGCTGATCGTTTAATCGCTATTGACGAGAATGGACAAATCGTTGACGGTGACAAAATTATGTTCATCTGTGCCAAGTATATGAAAGCAGAAGGCTTGTTGAAGCATGGTACGGTAGTATCCACTGTAATGAGTAATCTCGGTTTCTATAAAGCCTTGAACAAGCCGGGATAGAAACTAAGCAAACCGCGGTAGGCGATCGCTATGTGATGGAGGAGATGAGGAAGGGCGGATACAACCTTGGCGGTGAGCAATCGGGGCACATCATTTTCCTTGATCATATTACAACTGGAGACGGGATGCTTTCTGCCTTACAGCTCGTAAATATTATGAAGATGACGAATAAGAAGCTATCAGAGCTTGCAGGGGAGATGGAGACTTTCCCGCAAAAGCTAGTGAACATCCGAGTAACGGATAAGGAAGCTGTCCTAAATAATGAGCGCGTCAAAGAAAGGATTGCAGAAGTCGAAGCGCGAATGGATGGCGACGGCCGTGTACTGGTTCGCCCGTCTGGAACAGAGCCGCTTGTTCGCATCATGGTTGAAGCGAAATCAGAAGAGCTTTGCAAGCAATATGTTGACTCAATTGCGGCAGTGGTACAGCAGGAGCTAGGAGCTACATAACATAAAATAAAACGATTGTTAGACACCTTCTTGAACGGATAAGACGGTGTCTTTTAATTTACTCGTGGTGGTCAAATTAGCATTCAAAATTTATTCGCATAGCCCCAAATACGGTAGAGACAAACGAAAGGACTGCGCCAAACACGATGGGCAACGACATCTTCATTTGACTCTTGAAATAATCGTCAGCCCTTCGTATCGCTCTTCGTTTCCTTTATGCTCATACGATGGATGTTGGAATTGTACTTAAAAGAGCACATTGTTGTACAATTTTGTTTTCGATAAATGAATAAGTGGTGAGGGTGACCATTGCAATGACATGATCTGACTGTCTGTTAATAGCTGAACAGGCGTAGGATAATTAAAATCGAGTACCCACATTTCGCTAGCAAACTTTTGCTCAGTACAACCAGACAAATACGAGATTTTTCCTCCATTTGGTGACCAGGTGACGGGTGTAGCGAAACAGTTAGAGGCTGCCCATATATGATCATTTTCTCCTTTGCGCCCAACAGATCTAATCTCGGAGTAATACTTGCTATTTGCAAAGTTAGTCGCACTGTAAGCAATTCGCATCGAATCAGGCGACCAAGTTAGATAATAATTTTTCGCGAGTGGTCCGCCTTGCACCTCAAATCCGTTGCCTGTTGCAAGTTCGACGGTGTGAATGAGTGAAATACTCACTCCAGGGGTTGTATAAAGGACAAATTTGCCATCAGGTGACAAGCTTGCATCGTGAAGCGGGCCTCCTGTATTATGGGTGATTTGCTGTTTGCCCGTTCCGTCTGTTCGTATCCGAAAGAGCTGGCTAATACCGTTAGCATCTACGGCTTGAAACAACAATTCTTGACCGGTTGGAAACCACTGAACATCTGTCGCATTCGGTTGGAGAATGCCCTCTGCTTTGTGGGTAACGGTATCATACATAATCACCAAATCTTCCTTCGTATAAGCGACCTTCCGACTATCTGGTGACCAGTTCAAGGTTACTCCTGCCCCGTCCCCCAACTGGTCAATCCGAGCGACAGCCCCTGATGCGACAGCAACGATATAGAGCACTCGATTTTTCCCGATAAAAGCAATTTTGCGGCTGTCTGGTGACCAGAAAGGTTGAGAGAACGAGTCGCCCAATCCGTTCGTCAGTTGTCTATATACTCCATTTTGTGGATTGATTAACCAAATATCAAAATGGCCTACTCGATCCGATGTGTAAGCGATTAGCCCCCCACCCGGCGTGTAAACATGTTGCACAGCGACCACTCCCCAATCGATTATTGCCTATACTCTATTCATAGAGCCGCTGTTTGGTTCACCCCTTTTTCGAGGCAAAGTAAATAATGTGACGTGGGTGTCATATTATTTGTTGACTATATGACATCCCTGTCATATACTGTTTATGACAAGGGTGTCATAGTGAGCTGAATAAAAGAGATTTTAGGAGAGATTCATGTGCCAAAGAAAACATTCTTTAATTTACTTGAGCCGAAAAGGGAACGCATCACTGAAGTAGCAATTGCTGAATTCGCCGAATTTCATCTTTACGATGCAAGTATTAATCGAATCATTGAAAGAGCCGGTATATCACGGGGGAGCTTTTATCAATATTTTGAAGATTTAGAGGATCTGTATAAGTATATTTTTCAGCTCGTTGCCGAAGAAAAGGTATCGTATTTGGAGAAACATTTCGATGAACCCCAGCAAGGTGATATTTTCGAGGTGCTTAGAAATATGTACAAGGCGGGTATACAGTTTGCGATCGAGCATCCTGCATACGCGAAGATTGGAAATCATCTTATTAAAGGGGACCCGGCGTTCAAAAATCAAATGATTGGAGATTGGGAGGAGTATACGAAGCAATATATAATCGGTTTACTTAAAAATGGGCAGGAGGCAGGTATAGTTCGAGCGGATATCGATTTGGAGGTAGCTGCCTTCCTTTTTTACCAGCAAACGCTTTTACTTACCGATCATTATTTAATGGAAGGCAACTGGTTTGAGCATTCCGAGCGTTATTTACAGGCGGTGGATGAAATGCTGAAAATTTTTGCACAGGGTATTCACGCTAAGGATTAAAAAGGAGGGAGATAAAAGTGACGATAATTAATGTACACTCATTAACGAAACGGTTCGGTAAGTTTACGGCATTAAACAATGTAAACATCGAAGTGAGGTCCGGCGAGGTGTATGGGTTTATTGGTCCAAACGGTGCCGGGAAGTCAACGACGATTCGTATTTTGCTCGGAATTTTGAAGGCGACGGAAGGAGAAGCGAGGATATTTGGTAAAGATGCTTGGTCCGATGCCGTAGACATCCATAAACGAATTGCCTATGTTCCGGGAGATGTGAATTTATGGCCGAACTTAACGGGCGGGGAAGTGATCGATCTTTTCGTGAAATTGCGGGGAACGAATCAGAAAAGCAGGCGTGAGGAGTTGATCAATAAATTTAATTTGGATCCAACGAAAAAAAATGTCGAACGTATTCAAAAGGAAACCGCCAAAAGGTGGCACTCGTTGCTGCTTTTTCATCAGATGCCGATCTTTATATTTTAGATGAGCCGACATCTGGATTAGATCCTTTGATGGAGCAAGTATTTCAGGAATGCGTACTTAACGCAAAAAAAAGCCGGAAAAAGTGTGCTTCTTTCCAGTCATATTTTATCTGAAGTGGAAAGGTTATGTGACAGAGTTGGGATTATTCGTAAAGGAGAAATCATTGAGACGGGAACTTTGAATGAGCTACGTCACCTCACACGGACAAATATTCTGGTTGAGACGAAGCAGCCACTCGCTTCTTTAAGCGAGTTAAGCGGTATCCATGATATGACAAAGGAAGGAGAAGCCTACTCTTTCAAAGTCGATACTGATGAATTGGATAATGTTATGAAGCATATCAGTCAATTTGGGATTGTGAAGCTAGAAAGTGCGCCACCGGCATTAGAGGATTTATTTATGCGTCATTATAAAGGAGCAGGGGCTGGAGGTGCGATTTAATGGCAAAGCAGTTATTCAACCAGACTCGTATGATTTTTCGATTTACCTTACGACGAGACCGGATCCGTATCCCTGTTTGGCTCATCTCTTTGGCGGCGATGACAGTTGTTGTCGCTGTTGCCTTTAACGACCTTTACCCGACAGAAGAAGAAAGACAAGTGATGGCAGAAACGATGAGAAATCCTGCGGTGACAGCGATGCTTGGCCCAGTGTATGGGCTCGAAAATTATACCATAGGGGCGATGATGGCGAATCAAATGTTACTTCTCACCTCTGTTGCAGTTGCGATTATGAGTATTTTGCTCGTTGCTCGCCACACGCGTGCAGATGAAGAGGATGGCCGGATTGAAATGATTCGTTCTCTGCCTGTTGGACGCTTGTCTAACTTAAGTGCCACGATGCTCATTATGTTCGGTACGAATATACTGCTGGCCGTCATCACTGGCTTTGGTTTGTATGCTCTGCGGCTAGAGGGCATCGACTTGCAAGGTCCCTACTGTACGGCGCCGTATTAGGAACAACTGGTATTTTCTTCACCGCGGTGACAGCGGTATTTGCCCAGTTATCAGAAAATGTACGGGGAACGATTGGCTTGTCCTTTGCCGTTCTCGGTATTTCTTATTTAATCAGAGCCATTGGTGACGCGGGCAATGAAGCATTTTCTTTGTTTTCACCCTTAGGGTGGGTGTTACGTGCACAAGTATATGTAAATAATTATTGGCTGCCGCTTGTGCTAACGTTCGGTGTCGCACTGCTTCTCGCTATTCTGGCTTTATTTTTAAACGCGATTCGTGACTTAGAAGCGGGCTTTTTACCAGCGAAGCCTGGGAGGAAGCATGCCTCCCCTTTTTTACAGAGTCCACTCGGCTTAACAATCAGACTGCAGAGAACAGGGTTAATCGCTTGGGCGGTAGGTATGCTCGCGATGGGTATGTCTTATGGCTCGGTTTTAGGTGATTTAGAAGCTTTTTTTTGCTGATAACGAAATGATGCAACAGCTTTTAACCCCTGGGGAAGGGTTTTCATTAACGGAGCAGTTTATGACGATGCTTATGTCGGTTATGGCAATGATAAGTACGATTCCAGCATTAATGGCGGTGCTTAAATTGAACGGCGAAGAAAAAAAGAATCGTACAGAGCATTTATTGAGTCGCGCCGTCTCTCGAACTAATTTAATGGGGAGTTCATTGCTCGTAGCGCTTGTTGTCGCATTTATCATGTTGTCACTTGCAGTAATCGGCCTTTGGTCTGCTGGGACTGCGTCATGGATGAAGCTATTGCCTTTGGTACGCTTTATGGAGCAGCAATAGCCTATCTACCGGCGAAGTGGCTTATGATCGGAATAGTCATATTGCTCACTGGGTTTACGACGAAAACAACTGGCTTGATATGGCTTTATTTAGGCTATTCCTTTATCGTCGTCTACTTAGGTGGGCTCTTACAATTTCCGGACTGGATGGCGAATTTGTCTCCATTTGGTCACATCCCGCAGCTTCCAATAGAAGAAATGGAGGTTATGAAGGTTTCTATACTGACGATTATAGCGCTCGTTTTTATCGTTGCAGGTTTTATTGGATATAAGAGGCGGGATATCCAAGGATAAAGAGATTTGTAGGTGAAAGTAATGTCCCTTGGCCGTTACCGAAAGTTCGATGATAAGGCTTTGGAACCCGTCTATACAGAACGTGAAAGTAGACCCGTTTTGCGTACGGGTTCGAGAAAAAAACCGATCATCATGCTGGCACAGGAATCACGAAAGCTAAAAAAAAGAGGAAGCGATAACACAATATTTAAAAAAAATCAAGACATAATGGTGTTCTTATCGGTTGACGGGTACGTGAGTAAACAAGTATTGTTAATTTTAACCAATAAATTCTAAATATTTCAAGGGGGTCGGTGCAAAACGTTATAAGAGGCACTTTTGCAAATAGAATAAGGTATACAGGTAATTTCCAGAATGATCGTTAAGGAGGAATATCGGTATGCATTCTTTTGTTGTTAGCTTTCAGGATATTGATCAATCGAAGCTTATGGTTGTCGGTGGCAAAGGGTTGAACTTGGGTGAATTGTCAAATATTAAAGGGCTTCACGTACCGGAAGGCTTTTGTGTTACGACTGAAGCCTTTCGTAAAACAGTCGAACATCACGCGAAAGTGAAAGAACTACTGGATGAGCTCGAACAGCAAACGGTAAAGGACAGGGAGCAAATCAGAGAGATTAGTAGAGAGATTCGAACAGTCATAGAAAAGCAAGAAATCTCCAAAGAGATCGAAGAAGAGATCGTGATTAATCTCGCGAAGCTTGGTGAGGACAATGCCTATGCTGTTCGTTCCAGCGCGACGGCCGAGGATTTGCCGTCGGCTTCCTTTGCAGGGCAACAGGATACGTATTTAAACATTACCGGTAGAAAGGAGATTTTAAAGCATATTAGCAAATGCTGGGCGTCCTTGTTTACTGAGCGCGCCGTCACCTACCGTATACAAAATGGCTTTGGTCATCGCAATGTTTTTTTGTCCGTATTGATCCAACGCATGGTATTTCCGCAAGCATCAGGAATATTATTTACAGCCGATCCCGTCTCCTCTAACCGGAAGGTGGTGTCAATTGATGCGAGCTTTGGGCTCGGTGAAGCCCTAGTTTCAGGATTGGTCGATGCTGATATGTATAAGGTGCGAGAGGGTGTAATTACAGAAAAGACGATCTCGACGAAGAAATTAGCTGTCTATGCACGAAAAGAAGGAGGTACTGAGGAACGCGAGATTGAACAGGGACGTCAGCAAACACAGACACTAACAGATGAACAGATTTTGCAGCTGGAAGGTATCGGCAGAAAGGTTGAGGCGTATTTCGGCTGTCCGCAGGATATTGAATGGTGCCTTGTTGATGATACATTCAATATCGTTCAAAGCCGCCCTATTACGACCTTATACCCGATTCCTACTGTGAATGAAGGGGAGAACCGTGTCTATATATCGATTGGGCACCAACAAATGATGACCGAAGCGATGAAACCTTTAGGCATGTCCTTTTTTTCAGTTGTTATCCGAAATGCCGCTCATTCCTATAGGAGGCAGACTTTTTCTCGATTTAACGCACGATTTGGCATCACCAATCGGGCGCAAGCTAATTCTCGGTACGCTCGGTAAGAACGATCCTTTAATGAATGGTAGTATACGGACTATAATAAAGCGAACCGTTTTTTTTGAAATCGCTGCCACGTGGTAAGAAAGCCATCGCGCTAGGGGGAGAGCGATTTTCCTGGGCACTTCCGATTCAGGCCATTAAGCATTACCGCAAAAATGATCCGGTCGTTGTTCAACAGTTTATGGCTAATACAAGGGCATCGATTAGCGAACTACAGAAGGAAATTGTCCGTGTATCAGGTGAGGAACTGTTTCATTATATTTTAGAGGACAGTAAGAAATTAAAAAGATTGTTGTTCGATCCGGACAGCCTAGCAGCGGTTATGACAGGGGTGTTTGCAGCGAACTGGCTTAATAAAAAAAATGGAAAAATGGCTTGGTGAAATGAGTGCTGCTGATACATTATCGCAATCGGTATTGAACAACGTAACATCGGAAATGGGTCTTGCGCTTCTCGACGTCTCAGATGTCGTTCGCGAAAACCCTAGAGCGATTGACTATTTAAAGAATGCCGAAGATACTACCTTTTTTGAGGGCTTGGAGATGGTGGAAGGTGGTCAGGAGGTTAGCGCATCGATCCGAGCATACCTTGAAAAATACGGTATGCGCTGCACGGGAGAAATCGATCTGACGAAGCCTCGTTGGAACGAACAGCCGACGGCTCTCGTTCCGATGATTATTAGTAATATTAAAAATTTTGAGCCTGGGGCGAGTCAGGCTAAATTTGAACAGGGCCGGCAGGCAGCAGAGCAAAAGGAGCAAGAGCTTTTGCAGCGCTTACGGCAGTTGCCCGGTGGGAAACGAAAGGCAAAAAAAAGCAAAAAAAAGAGGATTAGCGTTTTGCACAACTTCATCGGCTATCGGAATTCCCGAAATATGCCTTCATTAATCGATATTACCATTACAAACAAGCGTTGCTGAAGGAGGCCGACAAGCTAGTACAAAAAGGTGTCATTCGGGATAGGGAGGACATTTATTACCTTTCATTTTTGGAGCTGCAGGAGGTTGTCCAAACGAATCGACTGAAGCATAACCTCGTTTCCGAAAGAAAGGAACAATATGACGCTTATGAGAAGTTAACGCCGCCACGGGTCATGACGTCTGAGGGCGAGGTCCTATTTGGCGAATACAATACCGAAAACATCCCGCAAGGAGCATTGGCGGGGATTCCCGTTTCATCAGGTGTTATTGAAGGAAGGGCAAGGGTTGTTTTGAAAATGGAGGAGGCTGACATAGAAGAGGGAGATATTTTAGTAACCGCGTTTACCGATCCTAGCTGGACACCGCTATTTGTCTCGGTCAAAGGCTTAGTTACTGAAGTCGGTGGCTGATGACTCACGGGGCGGTCATCGCCCGAGAATACGGACTTCCGGCAGTTGTCAGCGTCGAAATGGCGACAAAGCAGATCAAAGATGGGCAGTGGATTCGGTTAAACGGAACAGAGGGTTACATTGAGATCCTTTGATCGAGGATAAGTGCTCCGAATTCACCATAATCCTGCTAGATTCACGAAGTGGGCTTGGACTGCGTAAAAGCTAAAGGCTAACAATAAGAATAGGCTTGGGTGGCGCTTCTTTGTGTTCTGCGCCGGCCTGTCCTTGCCAGCGTATAGGCAGGTGGGGGCTTTTTAAAGATTACAAGACTTGATTATGGTATACTGTGACTGCGGTTGAATTCTTTTATAAGGAGTTGGTAAAGATGAATACTGTAACGTTAAACAACGGGTTAAAAATGCCCCAACTCGGGTTTGGGGTCTGGCAGGTTGAAGACGAAAAGGCCACGCCGGCAGTGGCTAAAGCTCTCGAGGTAGGCTATACCTCTATTGATACAGCTATGATCTATCGTAATGAAAGCGGAGTGGGTACGGCTATTAAGCAATCGGGCATCCCTCGCGACAACCTCTTTATTACGACGAAAGTTTGGAACAGTGATCAAGGTTACGATAATACGTTAAGGGCATATGACGAGAGCTTAAAGCGGCTTGGCACTGACTTTGCCGATCTTTATTTAATTCATTGGCCGACACCGGAATATGATCAGTATATCGATACATATAAAGCGCTCGAAACGCTTTATAAAGACGGACGAGTGAAGGCGATTGGTGTTTGTAACTTTGAAATTGAACATTTGCAGCGTCTTTTGGATGAATGCGAAATTAAGCCAGTCCTTAACCAAGTTGAGTGTCACCCGTATTGTCGCAAATGAGCTCAAGGAATTTTGTGCGAAGCATAATATTTTTATCGAAGCGTGGAGCCCCCTTGATCAAGGAGGAGAAGTGCTTCAGGATGAGAAAGTGAGAGCGATCGCTGCAACTTATCAAAAAACGAATGCCCAGGTTGTTTTGCGTTGGCACCTGCAAAACAATACAATTGTCATTCCAAAGTCCGTGACGCCGTCTAGGATTGAAGAAAACTTTAATGTTTTTGACTTTGAATTGACAGAAGAGGACATGAAGGCGATCGATGCGCTTGACCGTAACGCGCGCAGAGGTGCTAATCCAAATGACATGAACGTACGTTAACTTTACCGCTGAAGGATCGTTCAGTGATATCTGCACCACAATTGATCCTAATCAGTGATATGCTCCCCCTTAAGCAGACAAGACAAGTTAAAAAAAACTTGTGTTTATCTTAGGGGGAGTTTTTGTGTCCAAAAATAAATTCACTTAAGATTATCAACTTCCGTAAAGAAGGAAACCTCGCCACAGCCACTTGTTACCGTATTGAAGAGCTTAAGGGCACCGATATAAGCATTGGCCTTTCATAAGGGAGGGGGGGACAAATTTGTTAAGAAGAACCGGGAAAAGACCCCTAGCTGCCATCCGAAAATTAAGGATCAATTTCAAAGCTTATTTATAACAAAGGTAACTTAATTTCAAGCACGCGATCTATTATTACTAGCAAAAGGTTTACTTTGGCCGTTATAGCTTTCTTGGACAATTTTTTTGTGTTGGGTTCGGTGAAGCCGAAATCAAGCGAACATCACGCTTGGTCAAGAAAACCTGGGTACGAATTCGTTCGAAACGTCGAGTTATTTTCGGCCTAGCAGCTTCACCTTTTCATACGATCCCATCGAAATTGGAAACGTTTGTGAAAAAGGACATTTTTCTTGCTAACGGTCTTCCTTTTAGCTGTAGAAAAGTAAATGAAGGTGTTTCCGCAATGAAGGAGAAGATTATTGAAAGGCGTTGAGCATATACTTAGCTATCAATAAGAACATCTGTCTTTTTATAAAAGGGGAGGGATAATGAGATGAAAGCATTACTGGTTGGTATTGGTGGGTTCGGTTCAGGCTGGTACCGGAGGCTATGTAAACATTACAGCGAGCTACAGCTGGCGGTTGTCGATATCGATGAAAGCAAGCGGGAAAAGGTCGAGCAGGACGGAATTTCCTTTTACAATTCGGTACAAGAAGCAATAGCAAAAGAGCGGCCGGACGTGCTGCTAAATGTCACACCTCCACAGACTCATAAGGAAATTAACGAGCTCGCTTTTGCTTACAAAATTCCTGTGTTTTGTGAAAAGCCGATTGCGGATAATTACGAGGATGCGATCAAGATGGTCGAAACGGCGGAGAGAGAAAGGATTCCGTTTATGATCGCTGAAAACTATCGCGCTTTTCCGTTCGTTCGAAAAGTAAAGCAATTGATAGCAGGTGGGGAAATCGGCACTATCCTAACAATGGACGGAGAATTTTACCGTTATAACGATAAGACTTCTCCGGATAAGACGAGTATTTTGGAAGGAATAACTGTTCACCACTTCGACCTAATCCGTTACTTGACCGGGAGAGAGGTCGGAAAGCTGTTCGCTACATTCCGTCATAGCCTGAATATAATGATGGAATTGCAAGCAGGAATTACAGCGACCTTTCGATGCTCTTTTAAATCGAAGGGCAAGCATACGGATTGGGCGGGTAATTGGAGAATTGAGGGCGATCAAGGTTGCCTCGAATTGATTGATAACGAAATTTATTTGACGAAGGACGGGGTTACCTCGTTAATCGACGATGTGAGTGATGTTGATGCACCGGGGCCGTTTACCGAATTTCTCAAATCCCTTGAGGAGAAGAGGGAGCCGGAAACCAGTGCTAAGGATTACTTGAAAAACCAAGCACTTGCACACTATACGAGGCAATCGATTCAAACGAACCAAACGGTCGACACTTCTGCGAGCTGGGGGTATGGACCGATGATTGTGCGCAACTTTTACGATATGGAATTTGGCCAGCCTTCAGCGAGCCATAACGGGAAGGGCTTAACAAGAGGCAAACGTCTGTATTCTCGGGACGATTTCGATACACCGATCATGTTTATGGGGTACGTAGAAATCCCACCAGGAGCATCCATCGGCTATCATGGGCACCGGGAGGATGAAGAGGTGTACATTGTATTGGATGGGACCGGGTTAATGACCGTGAACGGCGAGGCACGACAGGTCAAAGCGGGGGATGTCGTCTTAAACAAGCCTTGGTGGAAACACGGGCTGGAAAACAACAGTGACGAACCGCTCCATGCTCTTATTTTCGAAGTATTGAAAGCGCCTTCTAGCAGTAAATAGCTGTTCGTTTATCCGATCATTTTTGCAGTGGAAAGATAAAAATAGGGCTATCAAAATTGTAGCGCTGGTCATGAAAATAAAGGCAGACAGATAAAGCTTCCTCTTTTTTCATGACCAGCCTGAATACTTTAGGCTTCCTTCACACCGAATCTTTTCTCAGCTCTTGCTCGGGCCCGTTCGGCTTCAACCTCGCGATTACGTGGCTGGGCATTGGTTACAAGCGAGTCTAACAGATCCCGGGTAACGAATGATACTTCCTCGACCGCGCGATTGAACGCATCCTCGTTTGCCTTCGATGGCTTATTGAAGCCAGTAATCTTTCGCACGTATTGAAGGGAGGCCGCTCGGATTTCTTCATCGGTAGCCGGAGGAGCGAAATTATATAATGTCCTAATGTTTCGACACATTTCTTTCACCTCATATCTATCATTTTCGTTCATTTTATCATAAGATAATTTTTTTTCGCCAATTGACGGACAGAGCCAATTTTTTTCAAATAGCGAGCCTTATATATATATATCCAATATCGAAGGCAGTTAACGACTGCTGTTGTTCCCATAGCATTTGACGTATCATTCCTTTACAAGCTTACATTCCTTTCATAGAGAATAAAGCAGGCCAAACAAAAGTCGTTTTTGTTGGCCTGCTTATTTCGAGCGCTGTGATCGCCGTGCTTTCTCTCAAAGGCGATCGGCGACTGATAGGTAAGGCTTCGATGCGAACAATTTTCCTTGCTCAGTAATCCAGTACGACCATTTGATGACAAGTGAGCTCTGGGATTCGGAAGGAGATCCGTTCCTCGTCTTGATCGAATGCTAGTTGTGTCATTTGAGGAGCCAAATATAACTTCTTAATTTGCCTCGGGATCTGTAGCTCTACGTCTATATCGTACAATGGGATGAGATCCTCGATGACTTCGATGCCGTCCCCTCGCTTGACGGGTGACGCATAAAGCAAGTGATTGATATAGCGGTTCTTTTTTTTCCTGGTGCTGCAGCGTAGCTATTCCTTGCGCTGGAAGAGTCGTTTTAACCGTCCTACTTCCATTTAGCAGTCGTTCCAGCGCAAATAAGACGGTTTCCTTTAAAATTAGGCTGCCTTTCGTCGCATAATCTTCAAAGATGTTCCAGGCAATATAAATGCCTTGGGAGCCTTCGACCATCCCAGGACCGCCGTCGTTTTTGGAGCTTGGTGTATGCTGGTGCGAACAGAAGGTAAATAAATCCCGGTTAAAATAAGGATCCTCTCTTCGACCGAGCTTGGTCCCTCCATTAAGCTCGATGCGTTGACCTTTCGAATAAAAAAATAAACGAGGTCGTCTCCAGATTTTTCAGCTGAAAGTGAGGGTGGAAGTAATCCGGCCTGTATCGGTTCTCTTCAAGCCATTTTACTCCGAAATCGATGCCGAATTGCCCCGTATCGCGCAGTCCAGAACTACCGGTTGCTAGAATTTTACCACCATTAGCTGTGTAATCGGACAGCTTTTTTTCAAGCTCAAACGTCATTCGGACACCATCTGGCAAAATTAGAACCTTGTAGCGCTCGAAATCTGCTTCAAGATCGAGCACGTCAAAAAGAATCTTTCCCTCCAGTAGCATCCGTACTGCGCCTGCATCAGACAAGCCTGCGGAAGCGCTATCTTCAGTTTGCTGCTGTGCGTGAACGGCTTCTAAAGAAAGAAGTGCTACATCTGCCACACTGGAAACGTCAGTGCACCAAGGCTCTTTTGTGGCAACCTCTTTATAGGCGGTCCCTATAAGTGCGTATGTGGCTTCATCCATTATGCCGTCAGGGTGAAGCTGGTCTCCGATTGAGCAGCGTGCCCCGTTAGCTAAACTGAGTGCCGTCTCGTAACGGAGGGCGTTAGGGTGCTTAAAGCCGCCGAATTCTCCCCAAGAAGTATGGAACTTCCCTGTCATACCTAAATAGTCGAGACCAACCGTTTGCGCATATCTGGCCGATAGTGGAAAGTGGTCGTAACCCCAGCCGCCTGTTGGCAGCGATTCTAATTCTAAATGCGTGTTAAAGTATAACAAGTCTCTGCGTCCTCTTCTAATATGGCCGCTGTTGTGGAAAATAGGCATATCCGGTTTGATTCTATGAATTCTATCCTTAACCTTTAACGCGTAATTTCGAAATACTTTTTCGCCCAGTTCGGTAACCGCCTGTTGATCTCGCGGATCCTTTCCTAGCTCTCGCAGTTCCTGAACGCAGTACTGGCAATAACATTGTCGAGCTCCGACAATGTCAAGAAATATCCCATCTGCATCGTAATTTCTAACGACTTCTTCGATTTGGTCTAGTAATAGATCGAGGTATGGGGTATTCATGCAAAACTCATGATATACCGGCTTCATAAAGCCTTGACCCCACCCTGCTTATCTTCTATGTCACGAATAAGCCATTCCGGGCGTTTGCGGGCAAGCTTCTCATCCAGTCCTGCGGAAATATAAACGGGTGTTCGAACATCAATCTCATGGGCAGCTTCGATCATAGAGCCAAGCAAATCAAAATTTAGCTCCGGATGGATTTCATTCGCCACTGTAGGGTGATAAGCCCAACCATGATGACACTTGGAGAAGAGCGTTATTGAGTCAACGCAGCCTTTCTTTAACATCTGTTGAAACTGTTCCTTGGAAAAACCACTCCCAATTCCCGCTATTGCTTCCGAAGTATGGAAGTCCAAATGAACTTGTCTGAATCGCACGATTAACACTCCTTTTTATACAGTTTTGGACTGTCTATGAATCTACTATAGCTAACTAAATACAAAGGAAATAGACAATATTTCGATTATTTATAGCACAAAATCGACTTCTTATGATAGTGTAATGAATGAATGCTTTTGCCTAATTCAGAAGCGTCTATGAATGAATCTTAATAGTGACGCCATCAAGCACAGCTAAGGTAAGTAACCATTTGTCGCAGCGTTTTATAGAGATGAATTCCGTCGCTAGAATAATGAAAAACGTTAGCGAATACTGATTAGGAGGAAATGAAGGTGAACGGTTTACAGCTTCGAATTCCCCCATTGCCCCAGTTTATTACTGTCGGTCATGCTATCTGGAGACCCGGAGACCAACATATCGGGAGGCAATTTTCTGTTTTTGATGTTCTGCTAGTTCTTAAAGGAAGGCTGTACATAACGGAAGGTGACAAGTCTTACACGTTAGAGAAGGGTCATTTGTTTGTTCTTGAGCCCGATCGATACCATTATGGACATCGGCCATGCGAAGAAAATACAGAAATATATTGGGTGCATTTTTTTTCACCCTTCCGGAGCAAGTCTCGTCCCCGAAAAGCAAATCATTTGGTCAACTCCGCTTCCTAACGGTACTGATCAGGATAGTGAACCGGTTGAGCAACGGATGTTTATTCCTAAGTGGCGTCTATCGAGCCGCTCCCATTACTGCCTATCCTTCGCGAAATGGTACGTGTACAGAACATACTGAATGAAGGTAACGCTTTGACGCTGCAAAACTTGCTGGTGATGCTGCTGTCACAGCTACAGGAGTGGCTTAAAAATTGGGGACAGCAAGATAGGAGGCCCTCTCGTTCATTTTTACTAAGTCGTCAAATAGAAGCATTCTTACGGCAGCACATTGGACAGCCTTTTCATTTAAGCGAGCTTGAGCACAACTTTCATTTTAATAGGGACTATTTGTCACGCTGCCTAAAAAAGCATACCGGGATGACACCTCTTCAATATGCACATTTTCTCTTGATCGAGGAGGCAAAAAAGCAGCTTGCCGAATCGGATGAGGCGATTTCATTGATTGCAAGCAGGCTAGGAGTAGACGACGCCAATTATTTTATTCGGTTGTTTCGAAATAAGACAGGCATAACCCCTGGCCAGTACAGGACTGCGAAGCGGAGCCTCCTTTAGCCGAGCTGTCCTGTTTTAAAACAACTCGTTGTGTTGACGCCCTCTCTTTGAATGAGGCTATTCAATTCATATGTCCGCATGTACTTTAATACTATGTATGGAGTGATCCTGCAATGCCCTTAACCTCCCAGCGCATTTACATATCGATGAAGAAGCATGATACTAGGCACTGCCGCCTCCATGACCATGTCACTGTTCGTGCGACTACAAGTATGATAATGAAAACCCATTTTCCTCCTTTGCTCGATTTAGTGCGGTCAACGGAGAAGCGAATCTTTGTAAGGCTGTACCAGTTGAGAGATCTGATAAGGAGGCTTGCATTAGGATTGTTCATGGAAAAATCAGCTACCCGTTCGCTATAAATTAGAGAAAGACCTGTTGCGTTTGAAGTTATGCTTGCAAATAGACGAGATAGTTTCTCTGTTGACGGCGCTTTCAATGAGTGTTAATTTAAAAAGGAGGTGGATAAATTTGTAAAGTAACGCACTGATTAAACTTAGTGAGAGGAGGAGTGCTTAAGAAAAATTATTAGCAGAGTTACTCCGCTTGCCCCGGAGACTCAGTTATATGTAAACGATTACTCGGTAAGTCGTAATGCGCTTGTTGTAAGCTCTTTTCATTGCATGTGGATGTAAACCGTTGTTATAAGCTCTATGCCAATGAATGAAAGAGGGAGCTCGTGATCGATTATGTAAACGTTTACAGAAAAATTTACTTGCACATAAAGGAGGAAACAGCCAAAATGAGAGTCTCAAAAAAAAGGGTTCAGGCCCATTAATCATTTTTTTTATGCTATCCTTGCCTTTGGAATGACGATGCCTGCCGCCTCTGGACAAGCGGACGCCGAACGAAACAGTGAAGAACAATTGTATACGAACCCTGTTTCGGAAGGAGTTGCGGATACATTCCCCGATCCGGCGATCATTCTTGCGAAGGACGGCTATTGGTATTCCTATGGAACAACCGACCCTTTACTCCAAAGCAGCGGTGATGATAGCTTCCACACTTTACCGATATTGCGCTCAAAGGATATGATCAACTGGGAGTATGTAGGGGGCGTTTTTACCGAAGAAACGAAGCCTGACTGGGTTCCGAGGGACGGTACCAACTATTGGGCACCTGATGTTCGATACATGAATGGAGAATATTATTTATATTATTCTATTGCCCATTTCAGTGAACAGAATTTCTGGACAGTAGGCGTTGCGACTGCACCAACACCTACGGGGCCTTGGACTGATCATGGAGAGGTTACGCCTCAAGGAGTGTGCCCTACCCATGCGATCGATTCAGCGGTATTTACGGATGATGACGGAACTCGTTATCTGTACTGGGGAAGCTATGGTTCACTATGTGGGGCGGAGCTTTCTCATGATGGGAAACGTGTGATCGGCGAAGTCGTGGAGCTGACGTATGGCGATCAAGCTGAAGCGCCGTACGTTGTGAAAAAAGGAAATTACTATTATCTGTTTATCTCAGAAGGCGGTTGCTGTGCCGGACCTTTCAGCAGCTATCAAATTTATGTCGGTCGTTCAACAAGCCCACTCGGTCCGTTTGTAGACAGCGAAGGGGTATCTATGTTGGAATCTCGGCGCGGAGGTACACTTGTCTTATCTTCGAATGGAAACAGGTGGGTCGGGAACGGACACCATTCAATTGCTACAGACCTTTCCGGACAACAATGGATCGTGTACCATGCAATAGACAAAAACAATCCTTATTTATTGCCGCCCCACTCTGGAATCGCTCGCCGTCCATTAATGATCGATCGGTTAGATTGGATAGACGGCTGGCCGACGGTGCGGGCAGGAGCTTGGGCTTCAGATGAAAGTGAATTCGCCCCTGTCACGACCTGGGATGTCGGCGATGACTTCAATGAGGTGGAAAATCTTAATCAGGACTGGCTGAAAGAAGGGGCAGGTCAAGGGGGGTGGAGGCTGGCAAATGAAATGGATGCTGGTGGTTACGTCCATCAGAAGGCGTCGGCAAATAAAGAAAGCTTTCTCATTAGTAAAGAGGACGGACCTTCTGAGTTTCGTGCAGAGGCGGACCTTCGACTTCCAGCTAAGTCAAAAGGCGCAGCTGGTCTAGTCGTCGCTTATCAAGACTCGAACAACTACACGATTGCTTGGCTTGATGCTAACAAACATGCACTCGTTACGGATGCGATAGTCGAAGGAGAAAGCATTGGCCAAGAGGTGACCCGACTTTATGAGGACTTTGACTTTAGCAAGTGGCATCATCTTGCAATTGAAGTGAGAGACTTGACGATGACCATCGAGGTAACCGAAGCTCGACTAGGTGATCCGCTAGCGACGCAAACGCGAACTCTTCCAGAAAATTTAAACAAAGAAGGGGCAGTTGGTGTCGCTTCACTTGGTACTAAAATGGATGCAGATAATGTAGGGAAAGTCCAATTATATGAGGCTGTCACCGAAAAAGTAAAAGAGCCGGAAGCTGGAAGCCTTGACCCACTTTACAGTGACGATTTTGATGGTGATGCTCTTGGTCCAGCATGGTCATGGGTGAGAACGCCTGATGGAGAACTAACCGACGGTGTATATAGGTGGGACACCCAGGACTTAGACCTTTACGGAGACAGGAATGACGCTTCTGTACTGTTACGTGATGTCCCGACAGGTGAATATACAGTGGAAACAAAAATGTCAATTGACCTCGGCACCGATACTGACCGAGGGTTCCAGCAAGCGGGATTGGTCGTGTATTCAAACGATGACAAATACTTAAAATTGGTTCATGTTGCGTTTGGAACGAGCAGACGGACTGAGTTCGCTAAAGAACACGGTCCGTACGGAGCCATGATGGTGGGACCTCCAGCTGATACAACTTGGCTACGCATTCACCATACGATCGATCCAGAAAGTGGTGAGCACAATTACCGTGCAGCAACGAGCCGTGATGGGGAGAATTGGACATTCGGGGGTGTCTGGAGTCTTCCCGCCGGAT
Organism: Bacillus sp. JCM 19058; assembly: GCA_001310555.1. The sequence goes on along the minus strand of BAXO01000019.1, from coordinate 34,488 downwards.
CTGAAACGAAAATAGGTCTTGTTTCGCAAGCCGGACACGGATCAACAGCAGAGTTCCACCACTTTCATGTTTATCGTCCATAACTGAACGAAAGGGACCGTCGGGGCTCCTTCTTATGCATGTTCTCAATAAATCGTCTTTTGCTCGTCCTTACATGAGCAGGAGACGATTTTTCTAGTCCTCTTTGGGCGGATGCAAAGCGCGAAGGAAAGTATGCTTTTTTTCCACTTAACCTACCGCAAGCCTTTTCTCGGACCATTTTTGAAGTGAAATAGTAAATAGTGCTGCGGCTGCTCTCCGGCGAAATCAGTTGCCTTTCTCGGCGATAAAGGTTACCATTCTATTGGAGTTTTCTTTCGAAGGGATTCAGATATTGATGAATATAAAAGTTTACGTATTAGCGCTTTCTGCTTTTGTCGTCGGAATGGTTGAGCTAGTAATCGGCGGAATTTTACCAATCATTGCCGAGGACTTGCAAATCACAGTCAGTGCTGCTGGTCAATTGATTACTGTCTTTGCGCTTGTCTTGGCTGTTGCGGGCCCGGTATTGCTTGCTTTAACAGCAAAGGTCGAGCGCAAGCGACTCTATATGTGGTCATTGTTTTTTTTCTTTATCGGGAATATTGGGGCATTTATGAGTCCGAGCTTCGAATGGCTGATGACCGCTCGAGTTTTTACGGCGTTGAGCGCAGCCTTGATTGTTGTGTTATCACTGACAATTTCGGCAAAAATCGTTGCTAAGGAGTACATTGCGAGGGCAATCGGGATCGTTTCAATGGGAATTAGCGGCTCTTTAGTATTGGGGGTTCCACTTGGGGTGTTGATTGGTGATGTGTTTGGGTGGCGAGCGCCTTTTTTTACTCATCGCCAGTTTAACGCTCATCTCAATGGTGATTATTTATCGCTTTTTAACTCCACTTACTCCCGAAGCGATGATTCCACTGCGTCAACAGCTTGCTTCTTTGAAAAACGAAAAAATCGTTAGTGCTCATCTCGTAACTGTGCTCATGTTAGCTGGTCACTATACAATGTATGCATATTTTACGCCATTTTTACAGGCAACGTTAGATCTGAATCCGTTATGGATCAGCATTGCTTATTTTGTCTTTGGAGTGGCTGCAGTTACGGGGGGTGGAGTCGGCGGTTGGATTTCCGACCGTATAGGAGTGAAAAAGAGCATTCTTATCATAGTATCATCGTTTGCACTCGTTTTGTTCCTCCTCCCACTGGCAGCACGTGCTTTCTATATTTTTCCTGTCGCCTTAATCATATGGGGGCTGCTAAGCTGGGCGCTTTCTCCTGCTTTGCAAAGTTATTTGATTCAAACGGCACCAGAGTCCTCTGGAATTCAGCAGAGCTTTAATACGTCCGCCCTGCAGCTTGGGATTGCCCTTGGCTCCGCAGCGGTGGAATGATGGTCAATCAATTTCCGGTAGTTTATAACGCGTGGTTTGGTGCTTTCTTCGTTTTAATTGCGTTAGGATGTGCACTGTTTTCTTTATCGAGGTCAAGTGTCGCTCGAGAACAGAAGGGGCTTACTAATTCCTAAGTATACGAGGAGAGAAATCGATTTGTCCTTTATCGATGTTGATAAGAGTTATCTTTCGTATCGAGAAATGGTAGACGAAGAAGCGTACGCGACAACCCAATCCTGACAAAGGGATTGGGTTATTTTTGACTTTAATTAAGTGACAGGGTAGCTATCTAGTCTTTGGGGATAGCTTTTATCAATCTGAAAAGGCGCTCAGCTTCTCCCTACTTTTAGGAGGCACCCAATGCAATGGATTCGAGTGCTTTACACTATTCAGCACGTAGTAACGGTATCCTCAGTTAGAAATAGCGAGTCGAGTTCCTGAAGAGATCCGAATCGTGCTTGTAATATCGTGTAGAACAGTCAAATGTAGTCAACTTAAAAGCGCCAAGTTCCTGTAGGATTTTAAGAGTCAATTTTCATGAACACATCTAGGTGTTTAGCATATGATGTCATTGTATTAGCAAAAATTATACCAAGAAAGGGGGATTGGACGATGAATCAATATAATAATAATGGCCAGCATATACACCATCACCATTACCATCATCATTTTCACCATCCACACCATATGCATCATGACCATCATGGTCACCATCCACATCATATGCATCATGGTCAGCATCATGGCCACCATCCACATCATATGCATCACGAACATCATGGTCAGCATCATGGCCACCATGCACACCATATGCATCACGACCATAATGGCAATCATCAAGGTCATGGACAGCATCAAGGTCACTACATGGATGAGCAGCGGAAGGAAGCGGATGGTCTATAACGGATGAAAAGGCGTTTGATGAACCATTTGAGCTACTGTAGTGTCGAAGGCTACCGCAATAGACGGAAGATTAACTACTTAGCGAAAAAACATTCTAATCTCTGCTCAATTGCTTGAGATCAATTGATTATCCGCATGATTAAGGATTTGACAGCAAAATAAACCTCGTCTGATCAGCTATAGATAAATGACAGAATTTTCTCTCTTCTTTAATTTGAGAACTTTCCATTCCGATATACCGGGCACGGGACGTAGGGTCAATGATGCGAAATAATCGAACTCAAAACAGCAGAAAATAAGGAAAACGTAAAAAGGCTGTTTCTCCCCATTGTTTTCCTTCATTTTTGCCATGTCTATCAAATACATTGAAGCAGGAGCTACATCCTGCTTTATTTATGTGAAAAAAAGTCAGATTCACCATTAGTAGAGAGTTTCACCTTTTGCATTAGTGGTGAAAGAAGCGTATAGAATCTGCTTACAATTGTTCACATGGGAAATTCCGTTTGTTAGGGTGCGATGAGCAATTGGCTGTATCATTATCATAACACTGGGAAAGAATTTTGAAGGCAATAAAAAAACTGAATCTTCTGTAATTATGAATGTGAATGATTTTTCATTTTAGGAAAGCCTGTCTAGCTCCAAGTGCCCAACAACGAGCAAGCTTCCTTTGTTTCCATACGATAAATCAACATCAGTTCCTTCCATCCCTGTGTTTCCTTTATTTCCGCGAACATAGCCTAGTTTGTCCGGTGCTCAAGCGGGCACTTTGCGCTTTTGTTACGATTCGTATGAATATGTCGGAAGTCATGGATTAATGAATGGAATGTGTCGGAGGGCAGTGGGAACACTGCTCTTTTTTGTATAGATTGAGATCAACAAGGAAGTGAAAAATGTGAATTCTCACACCTACGGATGATCAAACCAACTTAACTTGTCCGCTTCGACCATTTCATTAATTAGGACTACTTCATTCACTACTTATGGTAAAGATTTCGGCTTTTTTTACTCATCTTGTTTAAGGAGGTGTGGCGAGGGCGTCCATTATCCGATAGTTTTTTTAATATCTTTCAGGCACGAAAATTATTGGAAGGTGAAAGTGAATACGGGGGGAGGGTTAACTGTGAAAGAGAAACGTATTATGCATGAGCGATTTCTTGCTCCTGACCTTGGGCGAGGGTTTATGCTTTTACTAATTGTAGCCGCCCACGCACCATTATACCTATTTCATGCTGAACTAAATGATGCAACGCGTCCCTTTGGTGATCATCTAGCAGATCACTTTGTCAACTTTCTAGGTATTATTTTAGTAGATGGGCGAGCGTATCCAATGTTCGCAATATTATTTGGTTTTGGATTAGCATTCATGGTACAAAGACAACTAAAAAAAGGCACCCCGAAGGAACAGATCAAACGCCTTCTACGTTGGCGCGCATTTTATTTGTTGTTATTCGGTTTTATACACCTAGTTATTATTGGGGGTATGGACATTCTAGCGTTTTACGGGTTTTCGATATTGTTAGTTAGTTGGGTTCTTTTTAAATCCACGAAAACGAAAGTACGAATGATTTTTATATTAAGTATTATTTATTTTATGATTATACCGCTTGTAGAGTCCTTTAAATTGTTGAACAGTGAAGGTGAAGTTATGGGATGGTTGATCCTGCACATAGTTATATCGACAAAGTGATGACAAATTTGTTTAGTTTTCCATTTATCGTGTTATCTCAATTATTTCTCTTCCCAATGCTATTAGCGATAATGGTAGGCGTTTGGATAGGCAGTAAAGATTGGATTCAACATCCTGATCAGTACAAAACTCTCTTATTAAGAACCTCGATTATCGGAATTACCCTCTCTGTTTTAGGGGCTATTCCCTTGGCCCTGTATGGAGTACAGGTTTGGGATCCTAGCCGGGTGCATTAACTATGGCAGCTGTTCTCCATATGTTTACTGGACTCGCTGGCGGATTTGGTTACACTGCTCTATTTGCGATTTTAAGTATCTCTCCCTACAATAATAGTCAAACGGCAACGAAGCTACTTACATCTGTAGGAAAAAGATCACTTACATTTTACTTATATCAAGAAACTATGCTTGTCATTCTTCTCTCTCCCGTAGCCCTAGGATTAGGTGGTGTGATAAATGGGGCAGGAGCATTTGGAATCGCCATCTTGATTTGGGTGTCTGGAATTATACTAGCTGTTCTTCTTGAAAGGAAGAGTTTACAAGGGCCAGCTGATGCATTACTAAGAAAACTCGTCTACAAATAACAGTAGTTTATTCGGTACGTATTTATATGGAAATCCGTTGCCAAGCGAACGGATAAATTAGAAAAAAAGAAAGTATTAGAAGTATGGAAGTCTAAGCAAATGGCGTTAGGCGTATCAATTTCGACGAACTCATTTCACCTTCTGCCAATACAAGTTGACGTGTTACTCAACTTTAGAGCGGGATCGTGATAGCAACAACTCTCAAACTAGAGAACCTTAAACGGGTCAATCGACATCGTTCTAACATTTGCTTTTTTTCACACTTATTTGTTGTAATTAAGGTACAATTAAATATAATTGAGAACCACTAGGGGAGCAGCTGAATGCTGCTGAGAAAGAAAGTATTCTTGACTCTTAGAACCTGATCTAGTTAAAACTAGCGGAGGGAAGTGGTGTATGTACTACGAGATTAATTGAGTACTATGCAAACCCCCATCCTTTGACTAGGAATGGGGTATTTTCGTTTTTTTTCAAAAAAAAGGTTAGAGGTGATGAGATTGTCTATTCTATTTACAGATCGATTGTGGCAAAAAGTTCAACCAATTTGGGAGAGCTACTTAAAGCACCCATTTGTTAAAGGGATTGGCGAAGGCTGGTTGGAACAAAACAAATTCAAACATTATTTGAAGCAAGACTATATTTACTTAATCGAGTATTCACGCTTATTTGCATTAGGCTGTGTTAAAGCAAACGATTTGGAGACGATGACGAGATTTGCTAACTTGTTACACGGAACTTTAAATGATGAAATGGAGCTACACCGCAATTACGCAGAAAAGTTTAATATATCACGGGCAGAATTAGAAGCGACTGAGCCTTCAGCGACGATGACTGCTTATACGAGTTATATGCTGAATGTCTCCCAACGCGGCGCGATTGAAAATATAGTCGCATCAGTACTGGCATGCGCCTGGAGCTATAATTATATTGGAAAGGTATTAGCGTCATGGCCAGGGGCCGTAGAGCATGAGCTGTATGGGGACTGGGTACGGATGTATGCTTCGGAGGAATTTACAATATTGGCGAATGAGTGTATCGCCTCATGAACAAGGTTGCACAAGACAAGCCAGAGCATGAGCTCGCGTTTTTAGAGGAAATTGTTATCAACACGAGCCGCTTTGAATATATGTTTTGGGATATGCAGAACAGCTTGAACGATGGCCGACAACCAAATTGGAAAATCAGTAAGCTTAGCCCTTAGCCTTCATTCACGATGAAGAAGCGAACACCGATTTTTAATCAAGATCGCTTGATAAACTTAGTAAGAGAGCTTAGTATAAAAATAACTAGACAGTTGGAAAAAAGTAGGGTCTATTCTTGGAGGCGCTTGTGCCGAACGCTTTCAATGGAAAAAGCTGTTTTTGATCCATCTGAACGGCACGCATATCCTCTCAATCAGGGAGTTATATCGATAGGGAAACCGCTTTGGTTACAACTGCCCTCAAATAAAATTGCATCTTATCGGTTTAAATTGAGGAGACCTACAATGAAACATTTTTGCGAAGTGATCAGACACTATTATCCTGAGCTTCACCTTACTGATGTAATCGAGCTCGAATCGGGACAAAATAATGTCCTGCTCCAGGTGAACTCGGAGATTATTTTCCGTTTCCCGAAGTACGCGGAAGGAATCAACCAGCTAGCATTTGAAGCTCAGTTTTTGAATCGCGTCGGGGAGGATGTTTCACTCGCTGTCCCTCGTCCGATTTATCAGAACGTCGAAAGTACGGTTGGCCAGGCGTTTATCGGCTATAAGAAAATCGGAGGGGAGCCGCTCATAAGGGATATATTAGAGGAAATTAAGAATGAACACGTCCTACGTCGTTTAGCTGGACAATTAGGCTTATTTCTAAATGAACTGCATAGTATTCCCGCTGCAGACATTGCTCAGAACGACGAGAACGGGTATCTCAAGTGGGCGGAACTGTATGAACGAATTCAAACAAAGCTGTACCCTTTTATGAGTCGTCAATCGCGGCAATGGACAGATAAGCATTTTTTTAAGCTATCTTGAAGATAAAGCGAACTTAGAGATTGCTTTAGTGCCGATTCATGGAGATTTTGGGACGACGAACATTTTGTATGATTCCGTTGAGACTAAGATTAGTGGTATTATCGATTTTGGCTCAGCGGGAATCGGCGATCCGGCTGTCGATTATGCTGCCTTGCTCGCTTCTTACGGAAAGCGCTTCATCCAGCTACTCATTGACGAACATCCGGAGGTTGCAGGGTTGATGGGGCGAGTAGCCTTTTACAAAGGGACGTTTGCTCTTCAAGAAGCGCTGTTTGGACTGGAAAATAACGATCCCGAAGCATTTGAAGCTGGTATAAAGTCATTTCGGTGAAAGGTAGGCTGATTTCATGAAGAAAAAAACTAAACAAATTATAACTGATTGTCACCTATTACGCTCGAGGACCTCCAACACCTTTATTAACTAGTTAGTAAAATAAAATTATTGGAGGGCTTTGAATGAGAAGTGAAAAAGAAATGCTTGATCTAATAGTAAACACCGCTAAAGAGGACGAACGAATCCGTGCGGTAATTATGAATGGCTCTCGCGCGAATCCAAATGTGCCGAAGGATTGTTTTCGAGATTATGACATTGTATATGTAGTGAATAATCTCCAATCGTTTACGTCCGATCATCGTTGGATCGAGCGATTCGGTGAATTGATGATCATGCAAATGCCTGAGGAGATACGACTTATCCCGCCTGCTGATGATGGAAGTTTCGTGTATTTAATGCAGTTCATGGACGGCAATCGCATCGATCTTAGTTTAATCCCTGCGGAGAAAGCGTCTACACTCGTTAGTCGTGACAGCTTAAGTCAACTTCTTCTTGATAAGGACAACTTGATCGAACCGTTTCCTCCAGCCAATGATAGCGATTATTGGATCACACGACCGACAGCGAAGCGATTTTCTGATTGTTGTAATGAGTTTTGGTGGGTCAGTACTTATGTGGCGAAAGGCTTGTGGCGGGAAGAACTATCCTATGCGAAAGCGATGCTCGATGGGCCGGTCAGAGATATGCTCATGCAAATGCTGGAATGGTCGATCGGGATAGAAACGAATTTTTCACTAAGCGCAGGAAAGAACGGGAAGTATTTCGAGAAATACCTTGAACCTCAGGTTTGGAATGAATTTAAGAAAACCTATGCTAACGCAGAATATGAGCAGATCTGGCAATCGCTGTTTACGATGGGGGAACTGTTTGGAATTATGGGGGTTCTTGTCGCGGAAACTCTCGACTATGAATACCCTCATGAAGATGACAAAAAAGTCACCGCTCACTTGAGGCATGTCAGGGCTTTACCAAAGGATGCTTACGAGATTTATTAATCTCGTAAAAAAAGGTGGTGAAGACCGTGCATGCTAAGCTCCCACACGATTTACAAAGAGAACTCGGTACAGTGACGTGGCGGTTAATAACGACCGGTCAATCGGATGCACATACGTATCCGATTGCAAGCCGAAGACGGTTCATGTTCCTAAGAGTGGAAATAGGCAGTCACATACGCTAGAGGCAGAGATTAAAGTGGATCCAAGGCAGGCTGACGGTCCTTGAATCGACCATCCTGTATCACCCGACAAAGTGGTACGGGATGGTTTTATTTTTGCCAAACCGACCTGACAAGAAGACGGCGTCTTAGAAGGAGAGCTTTCAGCTGTTTGGGGTGTGACATTCGTTAAAAAGACAGAATGAGGTATGCATATGCAAAATGAACACACGATGCCTTCGCTTTTATTAGCTTAATTGGCAAGGCTATAAGCTCGCTCCAGAACATAGAAAAATTTCGCCGGACAGCGTGTATGGCACTTGCTCCGGTTTGGAGCAAGTGAAAGGAATTTTAGCATTGGGCGAGAACCTACTGAAAGTGAGCATGGAATTTTCTATGAAAAGGTCTGGCTTATAGTTTCAGGGCAATGAAAGACAATCAAATGAAGGAGTGTGTAAAGGGTGAATTATCAGGATCAGGTGATGTGGAACCTATTAGTCAATATAAGGGTAGAAACATTGAAGCTCGTAGCCAATCTAGACGAACGGAGCATTGACCTCGTCCCGGAAGGGTTTCATAATTCAATCAGATGGAATATTGGACATATAGTCTACGATCAAGATGTCTGGTTTCATTATTTAATCGAGGATGAGAGTGCTATACCTAAAGCTTATGAAAAGTTTTTTTGGTTTTGGAACGAGTCCCGAAACTTGGCACGAAGCTCCTCCTTCTTGGGAGGAGTTGTTAGAGCATCTTCGAAATCAGCCAGAGCGTTTGCAAAAGCAGTTTGCTGCTAGGCTAGATGAGCCGCTGCAAAAGGTGACAGAAGCAGGGATGAGCACGATCGGGGAAATCATCCCGCGTACACTTTATCACGAAGGTTTGCATCAAGGAACGATAATTGCGTTACGCAAAAGTATGGCTGCAAGAGGAAAGAGTGAGGGCGAATAGTCAAAGAGATTTTACAGCGAATAAAAAGCTGATGAGCAGTAGTTAGGAGGATCCTCTTCCTTGCTTTATCTTGTGAATCACCTAAGCAACAACAATAAAACGCAAAAAAAGCTGGGCAATCCGGTGCGAATGAAGCAGAATTCTTCTTCATACCGCACGGCAATACGAAAACGTCCTATACAACTTAGCTAAGCCATACAGGACATTTTTGTGAACGAAGCTCATTTCTTTTGTAAGGCATTTCCTAATGAAAGATGTCCGAGCCTCGATTACTCACTCGTTCAGGCGCTAATGTCCAAGTACCTGCCGTTCGTCCTCTGTAAATACGCGCGAACGGGTTAAAAAGCGCTTACCCTCAGGTCCTTCAAGTGAAAACATACCACCCCGCCCGTCGACAACATCGATAATTAGCTGTGTGTGCTTCCAATATTCATATTGGTCGCGGGCGATGTAGAAAGGACAGTCTCCGATATGCCCAAGAAGAACATCATTATTTCCGACGCGCAGTTCACCATCCTGATAACACATCGGAGAGCTGCCGTCACAGCAGCCGCCCGATTGATGAAACATAAGAGGACCATGGATTTGTTTCAGTTTGTCAATTAGCTTTAACGCTTCTTCTGTAGCTGTTACTCGTTCGACCAAGTCTATCCCTCCAGAAAGCTTGCTCGCCCATAATTGGAAATAGCAATAAATTTAAAAGAAGCCTAATGCGTCATCGCTATAGCTGACGAGCAAGTTTTTCGTTTGTTGATAATGACTGAGCATCATTTTATGATTTTCGCGACCGACGCCTGATTTTTTGTAGCCACCGAAGGCAGCATGGGCTGGATAGGCGTGATAACAATTCGTCCAGACGCGGCCGGCTTGAATTGCTCGACCGAAACGGTACGCGGTTTGAATGTTCCGGGACCAGACACCGGCACCAAGACCGTACAACGTATCATTGGCGATAGAAAGAGCCTCCTCTTCGTCCTTAAACGTCGTGACCGAAACGACCGGTCCGAATATTTCTTCCTGGAAAATTCGCATATCGTTGGTTCCTTTAAAGACAGTTGGCTTAATATAATAACCGTTTTCCAGCTCTCCGCCAAGATTGTTTTTAGACCCGCCGATCAGGCATTCGGCTCCTTCCTGCTTACCGATATCGAGATAAGATAAAATTTTCTCCATCTGTTCCTGTGAGGCTTGCGCGCCAACCATCGTTTCGGGGTCGAGCGGGTTTCCTGCTTTAATTGCCTCAACTCGGGCGAGAGCCCGCTCCATAAATGGCTCATAGATCGATTCATGGATTAAGGCTCGTGACGGACACGTACAGACCTCCCCTTGATTAAGAGCAAACATTACGAAGCCTTCTATCGCTTTATTCAGGAAGGAGTCATCCTTTTCCATAATATCTGGGAAGAATATATTAGGCGACTTGCCTCCAAGTTCGAGAGTGACAGGAATAAGATTTTCTGACGCGTATTGCATAATTAAGCGACCAGTGGTTGTTTCACCCGTAAAGGCCACTTTTGCGACTCGGCTGTTCGAGCTAACGGCTTACCAGCTTCCACGCCGAAGCCATTAACAATATTTAATACACCTTTCGGTAAAAGGTCTTCAATTAATTCGAGTAAGACTAAAATGGAAACCGGTGTTTGTTCAGCGGCTTTAGTACTATGCAGTTGCCAGCAGCAAGCGCGGGAGCAATTTTCCAGACCGCCATTAAGATTGGAAAATTCCAAGGGATAATCTGTCCGACAACCCCAAGAGGTTCGTGGAAGTGGTAGGCGACTGTATCCTCGTCAAGTTGCCCGATCGTTCCTTCCTGACTACGTATCGCACCGGCAAAGTAACGAAAATGATCAATAGCGAGGGGGAAGTCAGCATTAAGGGTTTCACGGATTGGTTTTCCGTTTTCCCATGTTTCGGCGACGGCGAGTGTGACAAGGTTTTCCTCGATACGGTCAGCGATCTTATTCAAGATATTTGCCCGCTCGGCGGGTGATGTCCGGCCCCAGCTATCTTTTGCCACGTGTGCTGCATCAAGAGCGAGTTCAATGTCCTCTGCAGTTGAACGAGAAACTTCGCAAAAAACCTCGCCAGTCACAGGAGTAACATTTTCAAAATATTGCCCTTTTACAGGAGGTGTCCATTCACCATTAATAAAATTGTCATAACGCTTTTTAAAGGAAACCTGAGCTCCTTCCGAATTCGACGATGATAAACCATAAATAATCCCTCCCTTACAATTTTACCTGTCTAAAAAGACGGCAAATAAAACCTTCTATACATTGTAAACGCTTTCCTCCCTGCGATTCGAATTTCCTGAACTATTCTTAATTTTGCAGAGATAACAAGCCGTAATTTCAGATCAAGTTGAACTTGTTCGTTCGCTGTACAGTAAAGGAAGGAGCTGCTTTGCAGCAAAGAGGGGTCCCGGGGAAGTGCACGTCCGCAGTTAAACATCTATGTATTCCTATGGAATTCGACAGTGAAATGGCTATCCATCTTAGATAGATTGAATGATTATTGACAGCCGCCAGGCTATAATGGGAATAAAGGCTGAACATTCAAATGTTAAGGAGGAACTAAATGGCAGTTACTTTTGCGCGGTGGATCTTGTTGCTTTGCGCGTTAAGCGCATTTGTTGCTTTTGTCGGTGGGTTTGCGGATGTTTTTGCCTCTGCAAACGATCAAAAAATAGTTGAGCTATGGAGGCTTTTTGGCTTTATCGTATTTGCCGGAATCTTTGTATTGCTAGCGTTAAAGCCTACTCGGTACGTGGGGATATGGGAGCTCGTGATTTTTCATAAGCTCGCGATGACCGTCTCAGCAATATTTCTAATTCAAGAAAGCGTTGAAGGGGCAGGAGTTGTCGCATGGGTAGATGGTAGTTTGGCTGTTTTATTAATCGTGTCTTATTTTCTAACAAAAAGCTATGCGGCTTGGAACACGTTTCTTCAGAAAACCAATACACAACCGTAACGATAGGATCCAGGCATTATGGATAACCGAAGGATTGTGAACGACGCAGTGACATTAAAGATAGACAATTCTCTCATTAAAATCGTATTGCCGACGAGAGCATATGTGATGTGTCATTGATAGTTGAAATCGACATCAGTGTCGTTTATAATAAAAACGACACTGATGTATTTATAGGAGGGAGGGTACGGTAATGACCCCAAAAGTAAGCGAGGCATACAAAAAGGAGAAAAAAAAGGAATTATTGCAAGCAGCAAGGCGCGTATTTATTAAAAAAAGGCTATCTTCAAGTGACAATGCAAGACATTATGGATGAGGCTAAAGTGTCCAGAGGCGCGCTATATGCTTATTTTGATCATATTGAACACGTTTTCATGGAGGTTTTGCAGCTGGATGATCGGGAAATCATTCATCTGTTTGAACCGAGCGAAAACTCATCCGTTTGGAAGCATATAAAGCGCTGGGTGGAGCAGCAGCATCAACATATCATAGAGATTGAACAATCTTTGCTACTTGCTCGTGCAGAATTCTTTTTGGCGGTGCGTAATAAGAAAACCTATCCTTATATTACCGAACGATATGAAAACACAGTGCAGGTAATAACCGCTGCCATCCAGCACGGGGTTGAGCAAGGAGAACTAAAGCCGCAATTACCTTCTGCGTCAATTGCCCTTTATCTTGTATCGTTTTTGGATGGTCTTATGCTGAACACATTTCAGCTCGGTGCAGAAAAGACAAAGGTTGGAAAGCAACTGGACGCTTTACTATTTTCGCTAGAACGATGCTTTGTCCGGTGGAACGAAAGAGAGGGTGATATCGATGTTTGAAGCAGCAAGAGTGAAGGTAAGAAAAATGACTGTAGACGATACAGACCTCTATCATTCGTGGAGAAACGATCCAGAGGTGATGCAATTGACAAATCCGGCTTTGGATACGTATCATCTTGAAGAAACAAGAACGTTTGTCGAGCATGTTATTCTTGGCTCTCAATCAGCGAAAAGCTACATCATCGTTGATAAGGAGACAGAAACAGCAATTGGGGTTACGTCGCTAATTAACTTGGATTACAAAAATCGTAATGCCGAATGTATTATCGATATCGGCAACAAAAATTATTGGGGCAATGGGTACGGGAAAGAAGCTATGCAGCTTTTACTCGACTATGCCTTCCTTGAATTGAACTTGCATCGAGTATTCTTAAGAGTATTTTCCTTTAATGGTAGAGCGATTAAGCTATACGAAAAGCTTGGCTTCCAGCACGAAGCGGGTCGCGCCAATGCTTGTTCAGAAACGGAGTCTGGCATGATATTATCCATATGGGCATGCTACAAGAGGAATATGTAGCGGAGAAGTTCAAATAGAGGTATCAATCTGCTCAGAAAGTATTAAATAAGCGCTTAAACAAAACTACCGATGCCGTCATAATGGAGGAGGGTAAAGGATGATTTCTAGTAGTGACAAAGGAATATTTCTGATTACCGGAATTATGGCGGCTGGGAAATCTACTGTCGCACAGCTTCTTGCAGAGAGGTTGGAAAAAAGTGTTCACGTGCGCGGGGACATGTTCCGAAAAATGATCGTCAACGGGAAAGAGGAAATGACAAGCTCACCTTCAAATGAAGCATTATCTCAGCTCCGGCTTCGATACAAGCTGGCAGCGAGCGTCACAAGCGAATACTTTCAAGCCGGGTTTAATGTCGTATGGCAGGATGTCATCCTTGGGGAAATGCTCCAAGAGGCTGTGGACTCGATTCGCCACCGCCCATTGTACGTCTTTGTATTATCGCCACGCCCTGATGTCGTCGCAACAAGAGAAGCAGAGCGTCTGAAAAAAAGGGTATGGTGTGCTCGATATCGCTTCGCTTGAAAAAGCATTACAGTGCGACACACCTCGAATTGGGATGTGGCTTGACTCATCCACTCTAACACCAGAACAAACCGTAGACGAAATGTTAAAAAGGGCTCAAAAAGAGGCAAGGCCATAAGGAAGCGGGACAAAAAGTGAGGTATGTTAGGATTAACCACCTTCTTCTTGTCCCTTTTTACGATTTCACCTTCAAGCTCATGTGAATATCGTCAGGCTCTAAAGCAAACAGCTTCTCATCAGGATAGGTAAGAACCTCAGCCCCATGGCGCCGATAAAAATCAACCGTATTTTTGGTCGGGGTAGCAGAAACGTAAATGCTCTCCGCCCCCTGCTTTCGAGCTTGGCTTTTGGCCAAATCGACTAAAAAGGAACCGATCCCTTTTCCTCGATGATGATGATCAACATAAAGCATATCCAGTTTAATGTGATCGGACTTTGAACCATATCGACTATAATCTAAAGCTAAAAGGCTACAATACGTTGCTCTAGAATAACGCCAATAACATCGCCATTTAAATCGCAAATTTCCTCTAACCGCTTAATCATACTGTTGCATTCATCCTCACTCCAGCCAGAGGTATAGAATTCATCACATTCTAAAACTAATTGGCCGTTACGCATTCGATACATGTGAGTGATGTGTTCCGCACGACTAATCTTTTTAAACTGACTCACTTCGCTTTTTACTAATTTCTTATACTCCATCGGCAACCCTCCAATAGCTCCTATTTTAACAGCTTTAGTAGGACAGTAGTAGTGTAATGGGCGTTAGTGCGACCATAATACTGATTCAAATTTGGCCAGAAACTCGTATCAGCGTTTTAATGGGACTAAAGTAGAGCCTGTTTATGAGCTGATATTCCGGTTAAAGTATTTTTTGTCTTCAGGGTGAGACGCTCACTTCACAATGAAAAACGCTCACTGGCTATGGTTGTGGAGGGTTGTTCAGTTTGCTAGAAGTCTATTTTTTTATTTATTTTTGTCATAACTCATATCGTCGGCATAGGATAAAATGAACAGTCGATGTAGGTTGAAAAATCAATTGACGTTCAAATTAATTTCAGTTATCATTAGGCATGGATTTACGGAGAGGAGGATTGAGTAGTACAACCAGTAATCCAAAAAAAAGCGCCTGAACTGCCCTGTGGACGGAAATGGGGACAGTTGACGAGGAGAGGCTAATCGAAGTTTCGGCGGATTCCCTCCGGTTGCTGCATGACAGCCGTAGAGCTTCTGTAAAAATCAGAGAGGTGACTCTTTGGACAAAAGCAGAGGTGACATGCACAATATACAAAGAGTGGGGGCAAGTATGCCCTCAGGTTACTTGTCCCCATCTACGGGAGGTAACCAGCTATGTGTGGAATTGTTGGCTATGTTGGGACAGAAGATGCGAAGGAAATTTTGCTGCGTGGACTTGAGAAGCTTGAATACAGGGGTTATGATTCAGCTGGAATTGCTGTTGCTAATGCGGACGGTGTCCATGTATTCAAAGAGAAGGGAAGAATTGCAGCGTTACGCGATGTGGTTGATGACGATGTGAGTGGTACGGTTGGGATAGGACACACACGTTGGGCAACACACGGTGCGCCAAGTCAGGCAAACGCGCATCCTCACCAGAGCGAAACAGCCCGTTTTACACTTGTTCATAACGGAGTGATAGAGAACTACGAACAGCTGAAGCTGAAGTATTTGGAAAATACAGCTTTGGCGAGCGATACGGATACGGAAATTATCGTGCAGCTTGTCGAGCTTTTTGTTCAGGAAGGCAAGTCCATTGAGGGCGCATTTCGCCATACACTTTCTTTGCTGAAAGGCTCCTATGCGCTCGCCCTACTTGATAAGGCTGATCCGGAAACGATCTATGTCGGCAAGCATAAAAGTCCGCTTCTGATCGGTGTCGGAGAAGGTGTTAACGTAATCGCCTCTGATGCAATGGCGATGCTGACGATCACAAGTCAGTTTCTCGAGATCATGGACGAAGAGTATGTCATCGTGACAAGCGATCGCGTCACGGTGAAGACGCTCGAGGGAACTGTCATGAAGCGTGATTCGTTTACAGCTGAGCTGGACGCCAGCGATATCGAAAAAGGCACCTACTCGCACTTTATGCTGAAGGAGATCGATGAGCAGCCTTTTGTCATCCGGAATATTATTCAGAAATACCAAAACGAACATGGCACGCTCATGCTCGATAACGGCATAAGAGCAGCGATAAACTCGAGCGACCGTATATATATTATTGCGGCAGGAACGAGCTATCATGCCGGTCTCGTTGGGAAGCAATTGATTGAAAAAATAGCAAAACGCCCCGTCGAAGTGCATATTGCAAGCGAATTTCTTTACAATCGACCACTTTTATCGGAGCGCCCACTCTTTGTTTTTATTTCACAAAGTGGTGAAACGGCCGACCTTCGCGGTGTCCTTGTCGAGACAAAAAAAACTCGGGCATCAGGCAATAACGATCACTAATGTGCCCGGGTCCACTCTTTCTCGTGAGTCCGACTTCACCTTGCACACTTATGCCGGTCCGGAAATTGCCGTTGCTTCAACAAAAGCATACACCGCGCAAATGGCCGTACTTACCTTACTCGCAGTGGATACAGCCAATTCAGCCGGAATCGAGCTCGATTTCGATCCACTACAGGAGCTCGGAATCGTGGCCAACGCCATGGAAACAATGTGTGACCAGAAAGATAAACTGGAACAAATCGCACGTCACTTCCTGTCCGTAGCCCGAAGCTGCTTCTTTATAGGCCGCGCTGCAGACTATTTCGTCTGCTTGGAAGGGGCCCTAAAGTTAAAAGAGATTTCTTATATTCAGGCAGAAGGATTTGCCGGTGGGGAACTGAAGCATGGCACGATTGCCCTCATTGAGGAAGGCACTCCTGTTATTGCTTTGGCCACACAGCCGCACGTTAATTTAAGCATTCGCGGCAACGTCAAGGAAGTCGTCGCCCGTGGCGCCTCATCCTGCATTATTAGCATGGAAGGACTTGATGGAGCTGAAGACGCCTTTACTATTCCGGCTGTTCACGAGCACCTCACCGCACTGGCTGCCGTCATTCCGATGCAGCTCATCGCGTACTATGCTGCCCTTCATCGCGGTTGCGATGTCGATAAACCGAGGAACTTGGCGAAGAGTGTGACCGTGGAGTAGAGGAGTTTTTGGCGGTAGGCTGTTTGTGGCTTTGAAAGAAAGTTTGATAATTTATAATAAAGGTTGATCATTTGAAATAAAGATCGATAATTTATAATAAAGTTTGATAAAAACACTCCTTTACGATAGTATGTTCGTAAGGGAGTGTTTTATATTTGGTAAATTATCATGGTTTTTAAACAAGGGGGAGGAAAGCACATGAAGAAATTACCTTTAAATGATGAAATTGCTGTTGCGATTTCACAAGTAGTAGACGATGCCTTAGTAGTAACTCGTAAACCGAGTCATGCCGACCTAGATAATATTATCCTTCGTAACAGATTGGATAAAGGTGATCCGAAATTAAATGGTCAAAATACCAATGTTGGTAAAGCCAAAAGAGTAAATGCCGTTTTGAACTGGGCTTTGGAATACAATCAGGAAACTGGAGAAATCTTTGTTAGTTCCCTTCTTTCTTTAATTAGGGGACATGGTGGATTCCGGGAAGACTCTCCGAATTTTGTAGGTCACGAATCTATTCGGAACCTTCGAAGTTCGCTAAAAGCTGAAGGAATTGTATTATCAAGTGATGGGATGGTTACCCCAATTGTATTGAACAACCTTAGTGATTTAGAAATGGAAGAAGCTTTAATGAGTTATACCCGTCGCGCCAAAAAAGGTGCATCGGATGCAGCATTGTTAACTGGAACTAGTAAAGACTTATTAGAAGCTGTTGCAGCACATGTTATAACAAGGAGGTTAGGCGAGTATAAGCAAAGTAATTTTCCAACCCTATTGGGACTTGCTTTTCATCTTTTGGGTTTGTCTACCCCAAAAACTAAAGGTGATAACGAGGTCACGTCTCGTTTTGAAAATAGCATGTACGAACTGGGGTGTTCTGTAAATAATCTGCGAAATAAACAGGGGACGGGACACGGACGGCCTTTTTTGCCCACGATAACTGATACAGAAGCCAAGACTGCAATAGAAAGCATGGGGGTAATATCCGAATTCTTACTAAATAAGTTAAAAGAAAAATTATAGTTGTTTGAGTGAAAGGCAGCTAATAAAGAATAAAGTGAAGAATATGAAATGACTATAAAGTGCTTTCCGATTTGAAAGTTTTACATATGCAAATTGTCGTCAAAAAGTGGACAAGGGGGAAATATGATTTGGCTAAACGTAAGCGCTCTCAATCAGTTGATAAGATGCAAAAAGACGGTCGTGGACTAGGTTTAGGAATAGAATATAAACCATGGCTACACATTCAGGATGTATCCTCTCTTGGGAGATCTACTCGCTTAAAGGGTATTAAAATTCCAAGACAATACGATTTCCTTTCTGATTTGGAACGAAATTACTTTTATTTACTGGAATATTCCGATGAAGTTGTTGATATCCGCGAACAGTATCCACTTCTTCCGATTGAAGAGACTTTATTAATTGCTGATGAGTTAGGTATTAAACATTCTATAGAACCTAAAACACAAGAACCTATTGTCATGACAACTGATTTCGTTGTAACAACCAAAGGACAGGAAAATACCGATGTAGCACGAACAATAAAGTATAAAAATGATTTGGCAGATGAACGCGTACTAGAAAAATTTGAAATTGAGCGTGTTTATTGGGAGCGTAAAGGAATCAACTGGGGGATTGTAACAGAAAACGAAATTTCCAAAACTATGACAACAAACATAGCATTTGTTCATAGTTATGCTGATTTGAGATATATTGATGGTTTCCAAGAAATCGGGCAATCTGAACTGGATGATTATAGTGTATACCTAATAGGTAAGCTATTATCTAAGGAATTTTCTGTAAGAGAGGTTGCGCATCAGTTAGAAAAAAAATTATGGGTTATCAGTAGGCAGTGGGATAACGCTATTCAAGCATCTTGTCATTACCAAAACAATAGAAATAGATTTATCTGTGGAACTCGATGTTAATCAAACTGTTTCAATAAAAACCGTAAGAAAAGACTTTTCAGAAAAGGTGAAGGCGATATGATTTTTTACAATCAAGTATATCAGTTCATTAATAAGGACGATAAGAATCGTTTGCGAGTGATAGATATTAATGATCCAATTGCTTATTATGTCGATCTGCATGGAGATACAACAATTCCAAAGAAAATAGATCTTGCCACACTCGAAGCCGAGGTACAATCAGAAGTCTTATTGGCTATTCCAGATCCCTATGCAAAAAGCTACTCAGATAGTGATTTAACGAAAAAAACAACGACAGAAACGTGATGAAGATTGGCAAATTATATCAGAGGCATGGAATGTATCTAAAGAAAGATTATTAGAGAAGAAAACTAGAGAAAGAACGTTTGCAGAAATTGCTTCAGAGTCAGGAATAAGTAAATTAAAAGTAAAGCGTGCATTTTCTCGCTTTTGGCAACGTGGCTTAAATAAAAATGCGCTTTTACCTGACTATATGTATTCAGGAGGCAAGGGGAAAGAGAGAGACCTTTCAGAATCGAAAGTAGGTAGACCAAGAAAGTATGCTTTATCTGATAATAGTCAGCAAGGGATTAATATTACAGAGGAAGTGAAAAAGCAATTTGCCTTTGTTATTAAGAAATACTACCGAAAGAAAGAGCAGATTTCTTTAGCAGAAACGTATGATTATCTACTTCGAAAGTTTTATTCAGATCAATATCATGAGAATAACATATTGAAATATAAAGTGTGGGATGCTTCGAGAATACCTACTTACAATCAGTTTTATTATTGGTTTAAGAAATACGAAGATCCGCAACAAGACATTACTTTACGTATAAGTGCAAAAGAATTTGATTTGAAACATCGCCCAATTTTAAGTAACTCCACTCTGGAGACAGATGGACCTGGAACTCGTTTCCAAATAGATGCGACGATTGCCGATATTTATTTGGTTAGTTCTTTCGATAGATCTTTGGTTATTGGCCGTCCTGTTGTATATGGTGTTATTGACGTCTATTCACGGATGGTTACGGGGATTTACGTTGGACTGGAAGGTCCGTCATGGATTGGAGCGATGATGGCTTTAGATAACATGGTGGCTAATAAAGTTGAATACTGTCAGCAATTCAACATTAATATTGATGAAAACCAATGGCCGGTAAGGCATTTACCGGAAATTATTATTGCTGACCGGGGTGAATTCGAAGGGTATTCGGTAGATAATCTTATTAATAACTTAAATATTAAAATTGAAAATACATCTGCATATCGTGGGGATTTAAAAGGAATTATTGAACGGCAATTCCGAACAATTAATGGAAAAATTAAGCGAAAAACTCCAGGCGCTATCCAAAAGGAATTTCGTGAACGGGGAGATCGGGACTATCGTTTAGATGCCAGTTTGAATCTGGAGGAATTCATCAAAGTTGTAATTCATTTAGTGTTGAAACATAATCAGAAAATCATAGAAAAATATCCACTTGAAAAAGGAATGATTACCAGTGGATTAACAGCAACACCGATTAATTTGTGGAATTGGGGTATTGCGAATAAAAAAGGACGTCTACAAACTGTAACTGATAAAAGCATACTCAGAATGAATTTGTTACCGAAAGGGAGAGCGCGAATTACCCGGGCTGGACTTAAATTTAAAGGTTTATTCTATGGGTCTGAAAAGGCTCTTAATGAACAGTGTATTTGAGACTTAAAAATACAAGTATTGAAGTTTTGTATGATCCCCGAGAAATGAATCAAATCTATATACCACACGCCGATGGGTGGGATTTTGATACTTGTTATCTATTGGAAACTAGCAAGGAATATAAGGGGGATACGCTAGAGGAAATAGAATTTTATCAGAATCTTTTAGTAGAAGCGAAAGCTGAAGAACAAGTTAAACAGAGAGAAAACACAATTAATGCGGATTTAGCGATTGAAGGAATTGTTAAACAGGCAATGGAAGACAAAAAAACAATCTGTAACACAACCAATTAACAAATCTGAAAAGCTACGTGATATACGGGTAAACCGACAGGTAGAAAAAAATGTTAAATCGAGAAAATGAAAAATTCAATTTAGATGAAAAGCTGGATGAAACGCTAGTAGATATAATAGATTTTGAAACAAAGGAAAAAAAAGATAATTCACCACAGAAGAAACCAACCTCACGTCTAATGCAAAAACTCAAGAGGAAAAGGGATGAGGAATTTGGCAAAAACAAATGACATGGTTGTCCTAAAAGGAGAATTTGAGAAAGCTAATTATAAAGAACAACCTTTAAGTGAATATACCAATAATCCTTTCATTGAGACTCTTCCACCTATTTTTAGTGAGGATGAAGTGCTAGAACGATTTATGGTGACTCCACGAATTAGTGATCAAGATAAATTAAGCGAAACGAATATTCGTTATCATGTATTAAAGCGTGTCAGGAACTTTATCCAGCCATTGCCGATTCACTTTGAGGTAGAACGCCGATTGTCTACATTGATTCGGCGAAGTTATTTAGCACGAAATCCACTAGATCTAACCTATTTAGAGCGTATTCGTGTATTACATGAATTGCGTGAAGAAGAGACGACACATAAATATATTGATGAACGACTGAATTATATTCGCTCAACAGCCGATAGTTTATCCATTATCGGGATTTCCGGGATTGGTAAAACCACGGCAATTGAACGTCTTTTGCTTATGTATCCGCAGGTAATCAAGCATGAAGAATACAAGGGGCAGCCGTTTAACCGAACCCAAATTGTTTGGCTTAAAATTGATTGTCCTTATGATGGAAGCCTATCTACTCTTTGTAAGAGCTTCTTTAAAGCGATTGATGATTTGCTGGGAACACGATATCTCGAAAAGTTCGGCTATTTAAACCGGGTAACATCGACAATGCTTTTGCATATGACATCTCTGGCAAGTATGTATGGTATTGGTGTTTTAGTTATTGATGAAATCCAACATCTATTACATTCTAAAAATGATCAGGAAGAAATGCTGAATTTCTTTGTAACTCTGTCAAATACTGTTGGCATTCCAACAGTCTTAATCGGGACTTCAAAAGCACAAAAATTATTTAAAGGAAACTTTAGACAGGCAAGACGAGCTGCAAGTGATGGGGCCATTATTTGGGATCGGATGGCGGAGGATAGTGAAGAGTGGGAATTCTTTCTGGAAACACTTTGGGAATTACAGTGCTTAAAAACCCATTCAGAACTTACTGAAGAGACTAAGAGGGCATTTTACCATGAATGCCAAGGCATTACTTCTGTCGCTGTAAATCTATTTATTTTAGCACAGGAACGAGCATTATTTGACGAGAGTAATCCGGATGAGATTTTAACATCTCAAGTACTAAAAAAGACCGCCAAAGAAGATATGCAAACAATTCAACCAATGATGACAGCTATTCGGACAAATAATTTAGCTGACATGATGAAATATGAGGATATCATGATTAACCTGGATGAAATCATGCTGAATCATAAGCGAGATACGGAAATTGCAGGACGTATTCAAGAAATGTTTAGAGACAGACAAAATGCAATTCAGTATAAACGGCAAGATAGAATTGAAAATTTATATATTGAAGTAGCCGCCCTTGGTATTTTTGATAGCTTGAAGGATAAAGACATTAAAAAAATTGGCACAAATGACAGTTGAAAAAAAGTCCACTTGATACTGATTTTCATCAACTTAAATCAGATGTTATTCAAGAGGCAATTGCTTTAAATCAACAAAAGAAAGAACAAAAAAAACGAAGGCTAAATCGAAAAATGCGGGTGTACTACCATTGTTAACGCTGAGAAAGCGAGCATTGGACAAAAAGCAACATCCCTATGAGTTATTAAAGGCAAAAGGGTACATTAAAAGTCCATTGGAGGAATTTTATTAGGAGGGAGTTCGCATGCTGCCATTCTTTACGGAGCCATATCCAGATGAGTTGATTTATTCAGCAATTGCCCGTTATCACTTTTACAGTGGAAATATTGATTACAAAGACACGTTGGAGGAAGTATTTCAAAGTCGCTCGGTGATACCGAGTGTAGAGATAGGCAGTCATTTACATGCTCTTACTCACCAGTTGGGAAATAATTATTCAGTAGGGCATTTGTTAGCGAAACACACCATTTATCCGTTTTATGCTCCATTCCTTTCCAAACAGCGACAGCAAGAAATTATACTGGACGTTCAAGGTAATGGAAGAGGTCTTTATACGAGACTAGGAATGGTTGCTGGAGGCATTTGTAAGAAAGATGAACTATACTATTGCTCGCAATGCGCCCAAGTCGATATGGATAAGTACGGTGAACCATACATACATCGGGAACACCAATTACAAGGGATAGACTTGTGTGTACATCATCATTTACAGCGGAAGAAATATCCAGACGCCTTTATCGAGCAAAGTCGAATCAAGTTTATTCGGTTTGAGGCAAATAGAATAGACTCTTCTAATTTACAGGAAATGAAGTCTCCGAATCATTTTGATGTCCGGGTAAGCCTAGCAAAAATGGCATATCAACTATTGAATATTGATATTGAAACATTCTCACGTGAAGATGTCTTTAAAAGATATCGATCCCTTCTTAGGGAAAAGAATTTAATTACTACGTCGAATCAAATAAGGCAAAAGGAATTATTTGAAGCATTTCAAGCAAAATTCCCTAAAGGTTTTCTAAAAAGGTATGAGTCTGGGTTAAATGAGGAAAATGAATACAATTGGTTAAAGGTATTAACCCGCAACGAAAAGCGTCATGTGCATCCTTTGCGCCACCTATTTTTCCTTTACTTTTTAGACAAAGATGTAAAGAGTATTTTACAAGATAAAGAAGATGTAGGTCCATTCGGTAAAGGCCCGTGGCCGTGCCTGAATAAGGCTGCTGATCACTACAAACAACCGGTAATCCAACACGTAAATATTACAAGGGATTATAAATCATCTGCCCTATTGGCACGTTCGAATGTTCTTGTGGCTTTATTTATGCTAGAAAGGGTCCCGATAAATCCAATGAGGATCAATATCGCATCGGTCGAGTAAAAGCATTTGGAAATCCGTGGGAGGCAAAATTACATACCTTAGCAAACAAGGGGGATTTGAGCATTAGAGCAATGGCTAAAATGCTGGGGGTTGATTCTAAGACGGTGAAAAAGTATTTATCTAAGGATGGACAAAAGGAAAATGCCGAAAGTAGAGGGAATCATGCACTGTTACAGCAATACCGGCAACAACTGCTGGAAGGGATGCAACAATATCCTAATGATTCAAGAACACAAATTAGGGAACGTTTTAAAAGGGAATATACCTACTTATATCGCCATGATAGGGAATGGTTATTGAAACATCTCCCAAAGAAACGTCGACAAACATGTGCTAATACAATTGTTGATTGGTCTGCAAGGGATAACGACTATTGTGCAAAAATAAAAAAAGTTATATACTGAGTTGTTGGCGTTGGAAAAACCTGTCCGGATAACAAATTCTCTAATCGGTAAACAGTTAGGAATCTTATCTAACTTAGAGAAACATCTGAACAAACTGCCTAAAACCTGGAAACTCTTAAGTAACATCACAGAATCAGTTCCGCAATTTCAAATTCGCCGTTGTTGTAAAATCATAGATCAAATGCTACATGAGAAAAAAAACGGTGGTATTGTGGAAAGTACAACGTATGGGTGCCGTTAAATCGCATCATTTTCATGAAATAAAACCTTATTTAGAAGCGTATATTGATATGAAACAGGAAGTGGATAATGATGAACGCACAACAGGTTAAAATTAAATGGCCGTTCGTAAAAGGAGAGAAAGCAAGACTAATTTGGATTGGCGATCCTTTTCATTATGATAATAAAATCATGCTGTATGCGTATTTTCAATCAAAGGGAGTTACAAAGAAGGTGCTATTGGATTGGGGCACGTTACCTTGTTTGGCTATCCAACATTATTATAGTGGTGGTGTCATTACCACAAGTCAGCCACCCCAAGGGGCGCAAGAAGTAGATATTACTATTTATCCTAATAGTCCCAGGTATTACGAAAGATCCTGGAAGATTCAAGGAAATAATACCCCTGCAACTTCACGAAGTTTCATATTTAACAATGATGGCAAGACTGTCATTCTGCCAGTCGTTGAAGTGTTGCGCAGTATATTAGCCCCAAACGGCTTTCTTTTATATCGCTTGTTTGAATCCAATTCATTTCCGCAGTTCTTCACAGAAACATATAAACAAAACAATATTCATCTTAGTTTTTCATCACTGTATGAATTGAAATATACCAAAAGAGCATTCCTTTATCAATTGGTTTGGCTATTAACGAATCGCGATTTGCGTCAGGTCTATGAAAGCCTTGCCTTCACATGGTTACAGGAACAGACATTGAAGTTTGAATGGAATTTCACACAACCAATTACCATAACTGCTCGCGTGAAGGAGAACAATAACACATGGACGGTATTACAAATTGTGAATGTAAAGAATAAGCATATTCCATATGAAAATATCTCGATTTCACATCCGGAAATTCAAGACAAAGAGAAGTCGAATGAAGCGAAAAAAATACACATATCGCTCAATAAATAAAAACGAAGATGGAGAAGGTTTTACATTAGATGAACAGGTAGATGGATCCACGGAGGATTTTGATTTTGTACAGATGAATCAATTAAGCCATGAATATACCTCAGTCCCTAGAGTCAAACGGACCAAACGTGGATCTGCAAAACAACGTTTGGTGGAGGATGAAAATACAAAGAGGTACTATGGTGAGGATAATTCCATTCGTTCTACAGCAGATAGTAGTGGTCAGCAACTGGCAAGAGGCTTAGAGCATCAAATGCTGCATGAAATAAAGGCGCAAGGGGAGTTACAGGACTTTGTTAATGTCTTAAAAGTGCTAGAGCAATATCCAGAGGTAAAGGCAATTCGGGCATTTACTAATGTATTACCAGAGGGGCTAGGAGATCGAAAATTTACGAAGCTTAGTGATGGTGTTACAAAAAGACGTTATGTGATTGCAGAGGTATATATGATGAATGGAAAACTATTCAAAATTATTGAGGTAGAACGTGAACAACGTTCTTTATCCATGTTGGTTTTATCTTCCTCTACAATTCAGGAGTGGAAGTATATCTATGATTTGTTACTTTCTCGACTTGTGAATGAAAGTGGTGTATGGTCAAGCAAATCTTTAAAGGTTATTGAAACTAGAGGGGTTAAAATTGTTAAATGCAAACATAGCCGTAAAGGAATAAAACATAAGTCAAGAATGTTGCTAAGCAAATTATTGTAACGAATCGATTATATTTTTAATTTCCAAATGCGTGGTCTAACTCCACCGTCTTTAGACGGTATCCGCTTTTAGCCTTATCTTTTGATGTCCATACTAAAGGTATGAGGTGAAAAGTATGGACGGATATAAGAAGAACAGCCACGCAGTATATGATATCAAGTACCATGTAATCTGGGTAACGAAATATAGATATAAAGTATTGCATGGCCAAATTGCGATCAGAACCAGAGAATTAATCAGGCAAGGCTGTGAAGCAAGAGGGATGACAATCTTGCAAGGGAGTGTTGGAAAAGATCATATACATCTACTGTTATCGTGTCCACCTAGTCTAGCCCCAAGTAAAATTATGCAATGCCTAAAAGGAAGATCATCAAGACTTCTTCAGGATCAATTTCCTGAGTTGAAAAAGAAATATTGGGGTCAGCACTTATGGGCAAGAGATTATCTCTGCGCAACAGTCGGAACTGTAGATGAAGAAACGATAAGAAATTATATCACAAATCAATTCAGTGAAGAAAAGAACGATATTTTCAAGATTGAAGATTGAGTTTAGTCAAATTTAGAGTGTGCTTAAGCATAAGGACTTTGAGCAGGACTTTAGCCTGAAGAACGACTTTAGTCGTCGACATTCATGTCCAAATCCACCTGCTTTAGCAGGTGGTCGTTTAGTGTGCCCCACTGTTGCACAATCTAGGTGGTTCAAATCCACCGGTTAACTTTACCCTTTAAAGTGACGTAGCCGAAGCAACATCCGCCCTCCAAGCTGGAGAAGGATGGACAGGGTGTCCTCTGTGAAGAGGAATCTGAAAGGTCTGCAGGCAAAATCCAGCCCGGAACAGTGTGTGAACCAGAGGTGGCGGCGATGTTGGGCGACCCGCCTAAACGACGGGGAAGCCTATGTGAAAGCATATCCTATAGGGAAACAAATAAAAGGGAAACGACCTATAGGGCACATCGACGTGTTTAGGGTCAGGATGGATGGAAGAGAATGTGCAATTACTGGGGGAAGCACTGTAGGCTCCTAATGGTAAACATCATTAGGTAGGGGAGGTATAACCCAAAGGGGAAAGCCAAACCGATGACACTGCAGGTGGCGGATGGTTTCGTAGTAGTGAGGAAATCCGAGCCGATGAAAGCTGGCGACAGACTGGAGGAGAAAACTCGGATGAGTAGATGCAAGAAGTCATCTAACCTGTACCATGACCAAAAGTGATGGTGTGGAGGCAAAGGGAACCAACTTCGTCAACATTGTGCATGGAAGTGAGTGGGAGACGTAACGCATGAAATGAAAAGGTTCACTAAGTGGAACAGCCTGCCGAACATGGAACCCCATGTAAGGAAATAGGTGGACTTGCGGCCTGAGTACATGATGATTGGGTGGAAGCGATTGGCATCTGCCTAAGCACGCAACCCAACATGATGGAATAAGAAAGGAATCGTCTTCTGTAGCGACCATAAGACCGATGTGGTGAGTAGGCGCGAAGGTGGTGATAATGTGAAACCAAAACGCAAGTACTATTCCATTATAGACAAAGTATATCGGTATACCAATCTGTATGACGCATGGTTAGCTGTTAAGGCAAATCGTGGCAGTGCAGGAATAGACGGAGAAACCATTCAATTATTTGAAATAGAATTAGGTCAAAACCTAAGAGAAATCCAACGATTCCTCCGGGAAAACAGATATCATCCAGAACCAGTGTTACGACACTATATCGAGAAAGATAACGGCAAGAAACGTCCTCTAGGCATTCCTATTGTGAAAGACAGGATTGTCCAACAAGCAGTAAGGCAAATGATTGAACCGCTATTTGATAAGGATTTCTATGAACACAGTTATGGGTTTCGAAAAGGACATTCGCAACATCAAGCGCTGGACATCGTTAGAAGAGCCAAACGCAGTGGATACGAATATGTGGTGGACTTAGATATTCAATCCTATTTCGATACGATTCCGCACGAGCGACTCATGGAGAAGTAAAGGAGAAAATTGCCGACGGAAAAGTATTGGACTTAATAGAAGGATGGCTGAAGGCTGGAGTTATGGAAGGTGGCCAGTTTTATGACACCCAGCTCGGCTCTCCGCAAGGTGGCGTCATCTCGCCGTTACTAGCGAACATCTATCTGGATGAATTTGATTGGTATATGAAGAAAAGTGGATATCCCGTTGTCCGTTTTGCGGATGATGCGATTATATTTTGTAGGACAAAAAGAGAAGCACAAAAAGCCTACCGATGTGCGCAGGAAATTCTAGAGGGAAAACTCCAATTAGCCATGCACACCGAGAAAACCAAAGTAGTCCATTTTGATGAGGGATTTCGATTTCTTGGATTCGACTTTTGGAAAGATTATATGATACTTCCGGAAGAAAGAGCGAAGAAATTCAAGTATAAAATAAGACAGCTGTCCCGAAGACAACAAGGCAGAAGCCTTGTGGAAATGATACGGAAACTCAATGAAGTCATAAGGGGATTCGGTCATTATTTTCGGGTCGGAAATGTCAAATCGAAATTTCAAAGACTGGACGAATGGATACGGATGCGAGTACGGGCGTATATGAGAAAGAAACGCTCTATGGAATCAAATTGGAGAATACCTAACAGAGTACTGGCACAAGCTGGTTTAGTGTCTATGGTGGACTTACTCACCGAACGTTCCTGATTCGAGAGCGAAATTAAGAAACACAACTCACTCCCGGAGATGGGGAACTGACGGAGGGAAAGCCGTATGCGGGAAAGCCGCACGTACGGTTTGACGAGGGGTCGGAGGGAGAAACCTCCTCCTACTCTACAGAAGGCATCTCTATGGCAAATTAAAGCTCCATTTGAAGTACCTGAAGAAGCATTAATGGCTATTGAATTACAGGAAGGCTCCCTTGATAATGTTTCTGGTGTAATTGAATATCCAAGTGTCTTTTTTGAATAAGGTATTCAATTAACGAGCGCTTTTCTGGAATAAAAGTTGAACTAGAAAAACGCCAACAATCTTGACTTTTTCTTCTGGGCTGTATGTTTTTCTTGTGTTACTCATGGCTATAGTTTATCTTATTTTTTTCTCATTTGTGACCAATACCATGGGTGCATTATACCGTTCATCATTTTTTATCGGAAAAAAAACATCCATCCCGAAATGAACAGCGACTCCGGTTATTATCGACCAGATTGCAAGACTGATGACCATCCATATCGATATATAGGCTCGGTTTCCTCCAAATGAACAGGCCATCAGTGCGGTTGCATGACTGCTTAACAGGCCGGTACCAAAAAAAAGTTAAGCCCGGAATCCCATATTTATCCCATAGCTTTTTCGCTTTTTGTGCACGTTTGCTTTTCGGCGTGTAACTGTTCATGTCAGGATTATTTTGATTTTTTTCTTTTATGCCTGATTGCCAGCACGTAATCAAAAAGCCATATAAGTAAAATCACACTGATCAAATTACCTGCAAAGCCGACAATAATTACTGGTATTGTCGGCACTCCGGCGATAATGCCGGCAGGGATTGCGAGCATATATTCAATAAAAGGAATGGTTCCTCCCACAAATATCAACAGTAGATAAAGAATTAAATTTATGATGAACACCTTCTTTCGCAAAATTAATGCTTCCCTTACCTTGCTTCCTCCTGTTTCTTCATCTTTGAAATAGTTGACGATAAAATCTCCGACCTTGCTACCGGGCAACCGTGAAGTGATGTTTTTCAATATATGTTAAACGTTTTCCCCGCCTTCAGCGTTAAAGTCTAATATCCCGTACAACTCGTCTGTCCGTTCCCTTTCACCCCGAAGAATTAGTGACCCGGTTGCGTTCGCGAACAAGGTAGAGAAAGAGAAAAGGAACTGCAACACACAGACTCAAAATACTCCAGATAATGTCCCAACTGGTAATCACAGCTTCCCCCAGTAAACGGTAATATGCATAGAGGCTGTACGGCAATACAAGCCCGATGGCGGTAATTACACCGGGTGTATATTTTCCTAAATATACAGCTTGCCCGATGTGTGTAAAGACATGAGCGAAAAACAATGCTAGCAAAATCAGAAAAGGGAAGTAAAACGAAAACAGAACAGCAATAATCGTTGCTGCTGTAATAACAAGAAAGATCCAGAATACATCCTGTGCAAATTGGACAGTTGTCATCTGAAAAGTGCTGTAAAAATATTTGTGCAAGGATGGGGGAATCTTATGAAATACAAAATCTCTGTTTCGTTTCACCCACTTTTCAACGGTGAGAATCTCCTCAAAATCGTGAAACATAAAGATAATGGGGAACAACCAAACAACAGTCAAAATATGCAGATGCATATTCAGCCATTCTAATAACACTTTAATCACCTTCTCCCGTATGGTTGAGGATGCCATTTAAAAAAAATGTGTGCTACTTGTTCAGCAAGTACTGTTATTGTTTTTTCCTCAGTTAATACAAAACTGTGAACCAACTGTTCCGTGATGGCGACAATTGATTCGGCTGCTACCCTGGTATCGATATCAGGCTTACGATGCCGAAGCGTTGATTGTTCATCATATTGTTCGAGATTTGTTCCACAATTTTTTTGCGAATTTGGTCACTATCGTCCGCATGTTGAAGAGCAATTCTGGTCAAATTCGGATTTTCGCCGAACAACGAAAACAAGTGAATAAATGTGCTTTTTACATGGTGATGAATATCTTTGGGTGGCAGGTCCGGAGCTTGCTTTCCGGCATCACTCAGCTGTACGAGTTGTTTGTCAAACTTCTGAAGCATTTGTCGAAACAGATCTTCTTTGCTTTTAAAGTAAAGATAAAAGGCCGCTTGTGTTAAACCAGCTTTAGCCACAATGTCACCGACACGCGTACTTTGTAGTCCATTTTGGGCGAAAAGTTCTTCTGCCGCTTGATATACCTTTCGTTTGCTCTTTTCACCTTTATTTTCAGCCATAATTTGCCCCCCTAAAATAACTAACTGATCAGTTAGTTATAATATAGCAGAGGTTTCGAGTATTGTAAAGCAGATAAACAGTAAAAAAGTCGGTGCCAGGGTTGTTAAGGAGCCAAAAAAATTATCATGGGGAAGATATGAAGGATATTTCATCGTCGACACTGATGGTTATTATAGGGAGGTTGCTTATAGCTCAAACTGGGAATTCGATGACTCAAACATCTTGATCATTAAAGGTTAGATTTAAAAATCACCATTAATCCAATCGGTAATAGATGACACTCATTTAACAACCAATACCGTTCTTCAATTAAAGAGGTGCGATTGTTGAAGATCACATCAGAAACTTATCAAACTTTTTTTTATAAAAATTGAGCCTTATTCAATAAAGAAAGAATCCATTTTAATCAATCTTTCTTCCAAATGGATTCTTTCTGTTTGCGGTAATACACGGTTTTTTGAGATATTTTTAATCAAACTTTATTTTAAAGTTACATGTTGTGTAGCTTTGAAATAAAGTTGCGATGTTTATAAAAAAAAGTTAAACTGTTTTGAAAAAAAAGTTGAATCGTTTATAAAAAAAGTTCCACCGTTTTACCCCTTTGGATATGATTATCTAAAGGGGTGTTTTTATGTCTAAAAGAAAAAAAACATCTAAAATTGAAAAGTGGATTAAACAAGGTCGAGGGACCGGTATTGGAGTAGATTATAAACCTTGGTTAAAGATTCAAGATGTATCTTCAAAGGGTCGTTCCACTCGTTTAAAAGGAATAAAATCAAACAGACAGCATGAATTTCTAAAAGAAACTACTTCTATTTAACTGTGTATTCAAATTATATTGTATCCGGGAACAATTTCCTTTATTACCGTTAGAAGAAACCATTGTTATTGCAAACGAGTTAGGTATTAAACATCCACAGGTGGAAAAATGGAGTCGCATTAATCGCAATATTTAATAAATCACTCTTCTTAAAATATGTTACATTAAAATATGTTACACATTCTACCGAATGTATAGTTTTAGTTAATTTGAAGGGATTCTAACATGAAAAAGGAGTTGAAATCGCATGGCAAGTATTGAGCAATTGCAAAAAATAAAAACACCAGCCAATCAGGTTTACTTAGCATTAACAACGAAGGAAGGCTTGTCTGAAGTATGGACAAAGGATCTGAGAGTGGAAGCGGTCGTTGGAAAGGTGAATGAGTTTCGCTTTGGTCCTAATGATACAGCCAAAATGAAAGTCATTGAGCTTGTTTCAGACAAGAGGGTTAGCTGGGAATGTGTGGACGCTGATGCCGATCCGGAATGGATCGGGACTACAATTACATTTGAATTAACTGAATCTAACGGCACCACAACCGTTGATTTAAGCCATGCTCAGTGGAAAGAAATTACGTCATGTTACAAGTTTTGCAATTACAATTGGGCGATGTTTTTGCTGAGCTTGAAGCAGTACTGTGAGCTTGGGAAAGGCACACCCTACCAAGAAAGAACTCTTTAGAGAAGTAGTGTTCCTGAATTTTTAGGAAGAGAATGAATATACAGCATCTGTTTAATGATTATGCAGCAACTGGGCGCGATTTTGGAGCAACACAGGTAAAAAATGATCAAACTTTTTTTATAAAACAGAAATTTAAATATGCTAGATAAGAATCCATTTTGAACAATCTTTTTTTTAAAAAATGGATTCTTCTTATTTACCGTTAAACACAGGTTTGTGAGGTGTTTTTAATCAAACTTTATTTTAAAGCTACATGTTGTTGTTTCGTGATAATAAAGTGGTTTAAATCATAATAAAGTCATTTAAAATTAAAATGTTTTAAGTTGTTCCACAAACTGGCCATATAAATGAATAAGACCTCCAGCCCTTGGGGTTGGAGGTCTTATTCATTCCTTATTAATTTGGACATTGCCTATTATTTTTTCCAAGCATTTGCATGGTATTGCACAAACTGTGTAAAGGAAATCGGAGATCGCCCTGTTATCCGCCAAACGGTATCTGTTACTTGTGCTTCTGTACCTTCTTCGCGTATTCTCCGATCTAGTTCAGTCATGAAACTTGCGTAATCCTTTGAAAGCCCTGCATCAATCCATCTCATTATAAATTCCTCATCTGAGATGGATTGATGCTGAATTGGCCGCCCAGTGACGTCGCTAATGATTTGGCCGACTTCATTATAGGACAAAATGTCAGGACCCGTAATAATATGCTCTGTATTGTGCGGGTTAACATCGACTAGAGCTCTCACTCCGACTTCAGCAATGTCATTTACATCTACAAACCCTATTTTCCCTTGGCCTGTCGCACTTATAATCAAATTTTGCATATTGATCGTTTCGACATGCGGAGTTTGGGTGAAATTCTGCATAAAATAAGAGGGTCTTAGCACTGCCCATTCCGGTGCTAACCTTTTTATAGTCAGGTGTACAGGACCGAAAACTGGCTCTTCCTCGGATATAGAGGCACTGCTTAATAATACAAATCGTTTTACTCCTTGAGCCAAAGCCTTTTCAATGAATGGAATCATGACTTTGGCTGGGTCTGTGTCTCCAACTGGTGCAACCAAATATATTTGATCTACATTTTTTAGTGCCGGGAGATGCGTGGATTCATCGTACCAATCAAAATAGATCGCGTTAGAACGGTCCAATTTTGATTGCGAGTGCCGTCTCGCTGCAAGAACAGGTTTACCTAATTCAATGAGTCTATCCGTAATCCTCCTCCCTGTCTTACCACTTGCTCCAGTGATTAGTGTGATGTTTTCTTGTACCATATTCCTTTCCCTCCTTTCCCTCCTTTGCTCGTTCTAGTTATGATTGAACCGACTCAAGTACGATCAGCGGATTCCAGTAATCTTTAAAACGCTTGATTTTCCCATCATGAAGTTCGATTACAGAAATATAGGTCTGCGGATACGGCTTCCCAGTTTGGGTCGCGGTACCGTCACAGTTATACTCGGCAATAATAGTTGACTTATTTGAATCAGTATACAGATTTAGAGATGAGAACTTATCGATTTTCAGAAGATTAGGGAGTCCCTCAACATGGGCACGAATTTCAGCCTTTCCTGCGAGTCTTTTAGGAAAGTCTTCTGGAGCATAAGGGAACTCAAACACAGCATCTTCCTCAAAAAGGTCGAGCCAGCGTTCAATATCCTGTTCAAGAAGGCTGTTTTGAAATGTATTAAGAATCTCACTAGCTTGTTGATAAAAAATATGATTTGGCATTTGTTATACCTCTCCTGTTTTGTTATATTCATTTTATAGACTGAATGGTCCGAAATGATTAAAATAGAATGAAGCGCTAACGCTTCATTA
>BAXO01000018.1 GCA_001310555.1 Bacillus sp. JCM 19058 | reverse complement strand
AAAGCGCTTTTGGTCGGGCTGGACGAGATCGCAACTGACTTAATCGAGGCAACTATTGCCGTTGAGGATCGCCGCTTTTATCAGCATCTTGGCTTTGATCCGACACGCATTGGGGGTGCTATCGTTGCCAATATCCGTTCGGGAGCTAAAGTGCAAGGAGCGAGTACGATTACTCAGCAATATGCTCGAAATTTATACTTAACCCATGACAAAACGTGGAATCGAAAATGGAACGAGCTACTATATTCGCTCCGGCTTGAAATGAATTACGATAAGGATGAAATTCTCGAAGGATATTTAAATACCGTTTATTACGGTCATGGGGCTTACGGGATTGAAGCTGCCTCCCAGTATTTTTTTGGGAAGGAGGCAAGCGAGCTATCATTGGCTGAAGCCAGTATGCTTGCAGGGGTGCCAAAAGGGCCGAGCTATTATTCGCCTTTAACAAACTATGAACGCGCAAAGGAAAGACAGGAAATCGTCTTGCAGGCGATGGTCACAAATGAACGAATTACCTCAGCTGAAGCGGAGCGAGCCTTAAATGAAGAATTGACATTCTCTCTGGAGGAGCCTCATCAAGTTGCCGAAGTTGGCCCTTATTTTCTCGATATTGTGGAACAGCAATTAATTGAGGTTATCGGTATTGATCAGTCACTAGTCGAGGCAGGGGGATTGCGTATTCATACAACCCTTGATCCAGCGATGCAGGAAAAAGCCGAGCAATGG
Organism: Bacillus sp. JCM 19058; assembly: GCA_001310555.1. The sequence continues at coordinate 69,685 of BAXO01000018.1, read as the reverse complement.
GTTACGAAGGAAATGCCGGACAGCGATTTGCAAACCGCTTTAGTGGCCATGGAGCCGAGAACAGGTAATGTCAAAGCATTGGTCGGTGGCAAAGAGTATTCGGAAAGTCCTTACAACCGTGCCACCCAAGCCAAGCGCGCACCAGGCTCAACCTTCAAGCCATTTTTATACTATGCTGCCCTTGAAAACGGCTTTACGGCTGCGTCGACCTTGCTTAGCGAACCGACGACGTTTAGTTATGACAATGGACATTCGACTTACTCACCGCGAAATTTCAATGACAATTATGCCGACGATTTCATTACTTTATTGCAGGCTATGGCCTTCTCCGACAATATTTTTGCGGTTAAGACCCACCTTGTCCTTGGAACTGACAAGCTAGTAGAGGTCGCCAAGCGGGTCGGCATCCAAAGCCCACTCAAAGAGCTGCCTTCGCTCGCCCTTGGTACGCTTCCTGTTACAGTGCTGGAAATGACACAGGGATACAGTGCCTTTGCGAATGGTGGTCAAAAGGTTGAACCGCAATTTATTGAAAAAGTAGTCGCTCCAGATGGAGAACTCCTTTACCAAAGCGAGCCTGCGTTGGAGGAGGCGCTCGATCCAAAACTGAGCTTTATTTTAACTGATTTAATGACAGGGATGTTTGATTCGCGTCTCAATGCACACACCTCAGTTACAGGAGGCTCGATCGCCCAACTCGTCACACGGCCGGTTGCGGGAAAGTCGGGTTCGACTTCAACCGACAGTTGGATGATAGGCTATACGCCTCAGCTTGTAACTAGCGTCTGGGTTGGTTATGATTCTGACCATACATTAAACCATAGTACCGAGGGTCAAGTCGCTAAGAAAATTTGGGGGAAATTTACCGAAGATGCCTTATCCGGGCAATTAAAACTGCCCTTTAAACAACCGCAAGGCGTTGTTGGAGTTGCGATAAACCCTGAGAACGGACTGCTCGCTACCGATTCTTGCCCAACAGATCGCATGACTTACTTTGTCGTGGGAACTGAACCGACAAGTCACTGCCCGGAGCATGAAAGCGAAGAAGAAGACATGATCGAAGAAGAAACCCACGAAAAAGAAAGATTCCTTGATCGTTTTTTTAAATGGTTCAGACATTAGCCTAAGGAAATTTTTTTTATCAGAGTAAACATAATTAGTTGACGCAAAGAATTAGGCGCTTTATACTAGTTTTAGGTAGTTGGTAACAAGCCATTCAAAATCTCTTTAAGCAAAAAGCCAACCGTTTCAAGGTTGGCTTTTTGCTTATTTTTCTGCCCAAATCCACCTTTTTTTATAAAACCTAGTAGGATTGTCTCCTTCTTTCGAGAATTAATTATAAGGAATGTTTTAAAATTCAGGTGGGACGCTAAACTTAATTGTTTTCGTTAACAGCAAGCTGAAGCTCCAGAGGAACCTAATAGGAATTTGTCCCTTGGCTGAATCGCACCTACTTACGCTTTGCTAAAGGGCAAATCCTAAAATCAAACTTTGGAATAACATGTCACTGCGCTGTAAGCAAACTTCAGTCCCAGGCTGACGATTGAAGTCTTGACCGTTTTTTGGCCACACACGTAAAAAAAATGAACGTTAAGGAGTTGATTTGATGGCTACGTATACAAGCCGGGCAGAGGTTCCTGCTCAGGAAAAATGGGACTTTACCGATATTTATCCCGGGCTTTCAGAATGGGAGGAAGATGTTGCGAAAATTAGCGAAGGGATTAAGGAACTGAAGGGATTTGACGGGGCGATATCCGACGGAAGCTCGCTTTACAGCTTTTTGAAGCGTCAAGAGGAAATCGAATACATTTTTAGCAAGGTGTATGTGTATGCAATGCTTCATAGTGATGTCGATACACGCGACAGTGAAGCGCAAACCTTGACGGAAAAAGCCTCGCAATTAGGAGTACAGCTCAGTGCGGCGACCTCTTTCTTTACTCCATATTTATTAGCGCTTGATGAACGCACACTGAAAGACTACCTTGCAGAAGCCGAGGGCCTCAAATACTTTGAAGATGCGTTATTTAAAACGTACCGTTATAAACCGCACGTTCTCGATAAGGAACGGGAAGAGCTGATATCGCAAATGGGTGAGGCTTTAGCGGCGCCTAGTAAGACGTATAATATGCTCAACAATGCCGATATTCAATTTGGAAATGTAACAACGGATGACGGGGAAATCGTAGAGCTTACACGAGGCATGTATGCCAAGCTCATTAAAGATGAGAATCGCAACAAGAGGGAAGAGGCATATCGCGCTTATTACAAGCCCTACGTTCAGCTAAACAATTCGTTGGCTTCAACGCTGGCTGCAGCAGTCAAAAACAATGTGCTACTGTCTAAATTGAAAGAATATCCATCTGCACTCGAGAAGGCGCTCTTCGCTGACAAGGTTCCAAAAGAGGTTTACGAACAGTTAATTGAGACGACGAAAAAAATACATCGAGCCCTTTCACAAGTACAATTCCATTCGGAAAGACGTTCTCGGTGTGGAAGAGCTGCGGCAATACGATCTGAATGTTCCTTTAGTTCATGAGGCCAATGAAGACATTTCTTATGACGAAGCTTATCAAACAATGCTGACCGCACTCGCGCCGCTGGGCGAAGACTATGTAAGCACGCTTCAAACCTTTAAAGATAAACGCTATATCGATGTTCGGGAAACGCCAGGGAAACGTTCGGCGCTTACAATATGGGACTGTATGGCGTTCACCCCTTCGTCCTGCTCAACCAGCATGACGATCTCGACAGCCTGTTTACGCTGGCGCACGAAATGGGGCACGCGATGCATAGTTATTATTCCAGCTTGCACCAGCCGAAAATCACGGCCGGATATACGATCTTTGTCGCCGAGGTTGCCTCAACTGTAAATGAAGTTTTGCTCATCCAGCATTTACTTAAGCTTACAAACGAGCCGCAAAAGCGACAATACTTGCTTAACCACTTCATTGATAAGTTTCGTGGGACTCTGTACACTCAGGTCATGTTCGGAGAATTTGAAAAGAAAACTCATGAAGCAGCTGAAGCCGGTCAGCCACTGAACGCACAAGTCTTTAATAAGATGTACGAAGAGCTGTTTCGAGAATATAACGGAGATGTATTGGTCTTTGATGACGAAGTCAAATACGGCTGGTCGCGCATTCCTCATTTTTATCGTCCGTTTTATGTTTATAAATACGCAACAGGCTTTGCCGCTGCTATCCAAATTGCGCGCGAGATCCTTGGCGGTAATGAAGAAGTGCACGCCTCTTACCTTGAGTTCTTAAAAAGTGGAAGCATCGATTATCCGCTCGAATTACTAAAGAAAACCGGAGTTGACTTAACGACTCCTGAGCCAACAGAAGCTGCTCTTTCCTATTTTACTGAACTCGTAGAGGAATTCGCCGCTTCGCTTTAAATGAAAAAGCGTGAGAGCAGACGCCCTCACGCTTTTTCGTGTCCTAGTATAACAATGCTATACTCTCTCAAGTTTACTCGCTCTTGTTAAAAAGCTCAATAGGTGCTGAAAGAGTTCAAAAATCGTTCAAACTCAGGCGAAATTTGCTCTTTACAAATGGCCAATTACTGCTTTCCTCCGAGCAACTCTTGATGAAGCTGCTTGTCAGAATGCGTCCACATCTCCTCGTTGTACGCTTTCAAATAGTTGCCGAGTATTGTTCTTGACTTTTCATCCATATGCTTAACTAAAATATGGCCCTTTAGCGACTTATCCATGTTATTGACATGCTCGGGCATGCTTTTATAGCCTCGTTTAATCCCTCGGTTCACCGTCATTTCGCACCCAGTTACACCGCCATAATACGGTTTCCCATCCTTAAATAGAACCGTGATCCAAACGAGCCAATACAACTTGCCGTCCGGTACCTCTTCCTTATTCGGTAGAAATTTTACCCGTTTTTCCACAGCGGAACGGGCGTGCAGCGCCCCCATATCGATGAAGGCTTCACCTTCATCCGGATCGACGAACACAGGAGTGACGTTATCAAGATTCAGAACCCCTGCTCCATAGCCTCCATGCCCATCGGTAGAGTCGTTACTTAATATATTAAACCCGCTTGTTTTCCCCGTTTTCTTTTTCAGGTTATCATTGTTAAGCAAATCCATGATTACCCACCTTTCAGAAAAACTTTTGCTTACTGTCTTTTTTTATCAGTGTATCACAGACGGGTAAAAATCACACAATTTGAGGGCTGTCAAAGAGTTGTGAAGATGGCTGGCCAAGCTTTAATTCGACCCTCCATCAGCTGTTCAACTCCGGTAAACTCCCCCAAGTTGTCATTGTATGTAGGCAAATCCGTATAAAACACTAAAAAAAAAGACAATAAACAAACCGAAAGTATGGGAGTTCGACCTTACCCAATGGAACATTACACTTACCTACTAAAAGGTGAAGAAAAGGCAAGAGCACCCCTTTACTAACTAGGTTTCCAAAGAGAAGCCATTTCGAAACAATCGCTGTGATTGTAAAAGAGGATATATCCTTACCAATTTTTTTCATCTATTGTTTCCACTTAAAAAAACCAATACTGAAATAGAAAGGTGCCGGTATGGGCGGCTTTTTTAAACGACATTATTCGTCTCATTGACAAAGTGAACGTATTAATAGGCTTATGGATACCAGTGAAAAAAAATGTAGCGAACACCTTTTTCTTCTAACCGATCAGCTTCGCATATACTTGAGCCAAAAAAATCCTCCTCCGTACCAAGGCTCGCCTTGATTGGCTTCAATAATTTCCACCGGCTCTTTCGTCCAATTATCACGTTGTCCACTAAGTTTATTTGAATTGAGCAACCATAATTTTTGTGGGGGATAAAAAGATTCTCCGAACAGGTTTGGACTTTTGCTTGCAAGCATTTCATACGACTCTTGAGTTTTCAATGGATAAGCATGCGCAAAGCCATCGCTCCTTGAAAAAAGAGGGTCGGTTTGGTCCAATTGTTGATTCCGTCTTCACTTTCGGTATAATAGATTTCATCCTTTTGTTCTTCCCCTTTTGCGGTCTCTTTAGGGTTTGCTCGGTACCAGACACGCCACTTCCCTTGTCCATAAATCACTTTTGGCCCAAGAGCATTAGGGTTTCTAGACGACCCAGTAATAACTGGATTCGGATGCCGTTCCCATCCCCTCGTCGTTTTTTTCCAAATAACCGATAGAAAAAGGGGCATCGTTTCCGAGTACGCTTTTAGACTTTCTCCCAGCATAGTAAATGCGGCTGCAAGGCTCCCACTCCCCCTGGTCGTTTCTCTTTAAGCCATCAACCAAGCACGGCTCATGGAGCCCATAGCCATCCCATTCGCTTTTATCCGGCTGTTCAATTAGCGGTAAAGCTTTTTTAGGATGATTCGGATCGGAAGTAATTTCCCACTTCATTTCACTATTTAAAGGTTCGCCTTCTGGTAAACGAGCACTAAACAAATTGTTTTTAAAGTTTCTTTGAAATCCTCCAAAAAACATATACCATTGGTTATCGATTTTATGTACATTAGGATCTCCCGCCCCTAATAAGTTGTTATACTCTAACCCTTCAATCATACTAAAAATAATTTTTGGTTGGCCGACTATCACCCCTCATCCCCCGTACAATTTGCTTCTTTGACAGTTCAGAAATGACCCAATCGAGCCACTCAATCTCCAAATGATAATGGGTCCGCAACAATCGTATATTTGCTCTTTTTCCAAGAGAAGATTCGACCTTGTGATCCTGCTCCTCAGGAGGGATCTGCTCTACGAATTGCTTCAGCCAGTCACGGCGTTTTAACACTTGTTCGATAGCCTTATCAGGAGGAAGTCGCTCAATAAAAGCCATCGGGATGCTATATTCAAATTTAATAAATTCTTGCGAACTGAGGCCATTAGTGATCATATACTCCAATCTTTCTTCTCCTTCAGGTGTTAGCTTATAAACCGTTTGCACCGGCATGTTCCCTTCTTTGTGTGTATTTGCTTCCACCCAGCCTTCTTCGTCATTCTCTGCAAAGCCAAATAAATTGATTTTCGACTAATATTTGCCCAGTAACGCATCTTTCGTTCTTCCAAAACCTTGTCCAATTCATATCCATAACGATAACCTTCTTTTAAAAGGCCTAATACCATACACTCTACATAAGACATACATCAGCTTCCTTCATTGTAGTGTATTGTTCACTAGTGTATTATACACCCATACAACTGAATTTTGCAATAAGAGCGTGTAAACAAAACCTTTTTCTACTATAACTCGTTAAAGAAACAATGCATCTCCCGAGTATTGTCCTGAAATAACCGCTCTTCCGTTGACCTTGTTTTAATGAAATGATAGTAACAGGCGATTTTACGTCTTCTCATATGAAGTAATGGGGATTAGCTCAGCCTATGACGAGCTTTTTTTGCTATAATAAGCCTTATACTTATAGAAAAGAGGTTTTCCTATGCCGATCATTACAGTGCAACTACTCGAGGGTCGAACAGATGAACAAAAACGGGCGTTAGTGGAAAAGGTAACCGCCGCTGTCGCCGAGACAACCGGAGCTCCTGCAGAACGAGTTTCAATTGTCATTGAGGAAATGAAACAAACGAATTTTGCAGTCGGAGGCGTTCGGACGTGTGACAAATAGGTCACGCGTTGTCATGCTTAAACTATTGAAAAACAGCAAAGGTACCCCCCTCTTGTCGCACGGAGGGGGTTCTTGATCTGAGCTAGCCCTTCGTCCCTGAAATGACAACACCTTGGATAAAATACTTCTGTGCAAAGAAAAACAGGACGAGTGGCGGCACAACAGCCATCACCGACGCTGCCATCAGGAGCTGCCAAGGTGTAGCCGAATACGCGGCAGTAAAGTTCGCTAATCCTAGGGAAAGAGGGTAAAGCTCAGCCGTGTTCAAGTAAATTAACGGGCCTATCAAATCATTCCAGCGGAACATAAATTCCATAATTCCAGCTGTCGCCATCGCAGGAGCTGACAAAGGCAAAATGATCCGAAAGAAAATAGTGAAGTATCCTCCCCCGTCAATCGTCACCGCTTCGTCAAGATCCTTTGACAACCCTAAATAAAATTGACGCAATAGAAAAATTAGAAAGGCACTCCCCGCCATCATCGGAACAGTTAGCGGCAAATAGGAATCGACCCAGCCAATCGAGTTAAACAGCAAGTATTGTGGAATCATCGTCACCTGAGGGGGCAGCATCATTGTACTGAGAACAAGCGCGAACAGTATAGTGCTCCCTCTCGCCCGAAACCTGGCAAAGCCAAAGGCAATGAATGCCGAGAAGAAAACTGTTCCGATCACAGTTACGATCGTATACCAAGTGGTGTTCCACAAATAAGTGGAAAAGGGATGATTTTGAAACACCTCAACATAATTACTCCAGTTTAAGCTTTCCGGCAAAATGCTGAGAGGCTTCTGCACAACTTGCTCCAATGATTTCAACGAGGTTGACACCATCCACAAAACCGGAAAAAGGAAAAAAAGAAAGTCCTGCCAGCAACAAAAGATACGTGAAGAGTTTTCCACCTGTTGACAATTCGCCTGGAGAGTAATTCGATTTCTGAAACAGTTTTTTCATCCTTTTCTCACCTCATCGTTTAGAATCGTACTCATAATGAACAGACTTCCTAGAAACGAGCAGGGAGAGTAAGGTCAGCACAAATATGATGACGAACAGCACCCATGCTTGAGCCGAAGCATAGCCGATCCGGTATTGGAAAAAGGCTGTTTCAAATAAGTAGTACACATAAAAATACGACATCCAGTCTGGGCCACCATCTGTAATGACGTAGGCCTGCGTGAAAATTTGAAAAGAACTAATCAGCGCAATAATCGCATTAAACAATATAACCGGTGAAATCATCGGGATCGTAATATGACGAAAACGGGTCCATACCCCCGCTCCATCTATTGCCGCCGCTTCATAGAGCTCCTTTGGCAGCTGCTGAAGACTGGCGAGGAAAATAATCATCGTACCGCCTACTGCGGTTAAGTGCATGAGCACAAAAGACGGAATAACCGTCGCCGTATCTGTGAACCAACCTGGCCCCTCAATCCCAAATAGTTGATACAGGAGCGAGTTAACGATTCCGAACTGTGGATTGAGAATCCACATCCATAAAAAGGCAACTGACACCCCGGAAATAATCGATGGCGCATAAAAGAATGTTCGGAAAAACGCTTGTCCTTTTATGTTGGCATTTAACAATAACGCTAAGGCAAGCCCGACCATCATCGTAAACGGGATTGCCAATGCCGCATAGTAGAACGTCACACCGAGTGACTTGTAAAACAAAGGATCTTGAAATAAGTGAATAAAGTTATCAAGGCCTATAAAAACAGGAGCATCCATAATCGAATACTCCGTAAAGCTGAAAAAAAAGCGAAGCTAAAATCGGACCCCCGATAAATAAAATAAAGCCGATCACCCAAGGTGAGATAAACATCCAAAAATATTTTTCTTCACGCCGTTCCAGCTTCGTTAGCTTCTTTTTTGTAGTTTTCATCGTTGAAGTAGATACTTCGGCATTGTTGGCCATTTCGTTTCCCCCTATCATTCGTCCGCCTTCACGTTTTACTTCCCTCTTCCCTTTCCGCTCGAAAAGGGAAGCTTACAAAACCGTTTGACTTACTAGTAATTCAGGGATCTCAAATTATTTTCCAGCTCTTCCAAGCCCTCTTCGACCGTTTTTTTGTTATCGTAAATCGAGTTAACGGTCATATTTTGGTGCTTAAGAATCGGTGCAAAGTTGCTTATCAGATGGTTATCTGTCGGTCGCCCGTATTTGATGGCTCCTTCGTTCACTTGACGAAGCTCCTCAACCGTAAACCCTGTCCGTTCCGCAATCAATTCGTACCATAGCTCCCTCAAGTCCTCATGTGCCGGGCTTTCCATTGTCATTTCAACGAGCCATTTCGCTGCTTTCTCCGGATCCATTAAGAATTTCAGAAATTCCCAAGCCTCTTCAGGGTGCTGGCTCCCTTCACTAATCGACCACGGATCGACATAAAGCGGAATTTGCCGCTCATCATTTGTATACGGAAACGGAGCGATGCCCCAATTTAAATCCGTCCCTGCATACTGCCTTGTTCCCCAGCCGCCATTAAAGATCATACCCATACGCCCGCTCAAAAACGGATCACTCAGCTGGGATAAAGCAGCTAATTCATTTTGCTGCGGAGACACTTCGTATTTATTGATTAAGTCAAAGTGAGCCTGAATCGCCTCTTTATTTTCCGGGACAGCGGTAATATTCGGTTCAGACATTTCCCCTTCCTCGTAATCGCTTTCATTAAAAAAATCTCCACCAAACAGCCACGCGTTCTTATTTGGCGTATTATTGTTCAACACCCCGTACACGCGTTCTGTCGGACTTTTGCTTTTGTCAGTGATCGCCTGGCCGTATTCGATCATTTTATCCCAGTCCCAGCTTTTATCGTCCCAATCGGTTGGCGGGTATTCAAGTCCCGCTTCATCAAAAAGGTCTTTATTGTAGTAGACAAACGACCCCATTGATAAAATAGGTAAACCGTACACCCCGTCATCCATCGTATAAATGTCGATTAAACTGTCGTCAATTCCGTCAATTATGTCAGGGTCTTGTTCAATCAAGGGCGACAGGTTCTTTAATGCCCCTAACCCATAATACGTCCCAAAGCCCGAATCCGCCCAGTTCGGCGACCAAACATCAGGAACATTGCCACCGGCAATCATCGTTTGGAGCTTTTGATCAATTTCTCCCTGAGGAATCACTTGAAGCCTCACCTGGATGTTTGGATGCTCTGCTTCAAATTCCTCAATGACGCGATGCTCCCATTCGATCAAATCCGGATTACTCCGCACGAGCCAAGTAAGCTCGACTCCTCTGCCTTGTTGGTTTTCAGAAGAGCACCCACCGACAACTGCCAGCATCGTAAAGCTTAGGACAATTAGCCACCTTGTGCGAAATCGACTCCATTGCATGCGATAACCTCCTCATGTCATAGTCGGAATGCCATTAATAAAGCGCTTACATTATTTCCATAAAAATAAGCGTCCCTTCATTTCATTATTTCGTTTTAAAAAAAACCATCTTTTGAACGAATTATACATTCAATAAATAATACAAGCAACCCATTGGCTAAAACTTACCAAAACTATACATTGTTTTACAAATCCCCAATATTTTTGACATTTCAATAAATATCGAGCGCGAGAGTATTAATCGAGCAAGGTTCACTCATAAAATGATCGTCTAGCTTAATCGTTGTCGTCAGACCCTCTAGAACAACGTTATTGAACTAGTCTATTCATTTGTTAAAAATAGTAAGAGACCTCCGCCTTCCAGTTCCCATAGCTGGCTAATCTCGAATGCCTATCGCCGATTTATTATTCACCAAAGACAGAGAAGGGTTTTAGGAAGAAGCTCTGGAACGAGTCTGACTTAATTCATTTGGCTTAAATGAGCCGAGAACTAAGCTAGAGAGAAGAGGGTTTGAATAGTGGGTAAAAGTCTAGGTCAATACAGCTTTCCAACTAACGAGGGAAGTATTGGGAATCCTCCCCCTTTTGTGCTCTGATTGTTTTCTCTCCCAATATACATCAGGGGGGTATGTATTTATGTTAAAAGGAGATCGTACCGCTCGAGTACGATCTTTTTACTTAATCGATATTATTCCTTTGCTCTCTGATGATTGCGATAATGTCTTACTAACCTTTTCAGAAGCAGCTCAGCTTCCGCCTTCTGCTACGTATCAGTTCTGTGCTTACAAAATCGAATTTATAAGCATACATGTTTCCTACCCATTGCACGCAAGGAAAAAGCCGAACTTCGTGCGCCGCATAGGGGGGTGAGAAACTTGAGCGCCTTGCTAATGGACGATTTCCCCTATGTCGTTGATGTATTGATACGCCTGCTCAATCTCTATTTCGGTATAATTTTGCTTTCGCTTCAATGTACACACTTTCTCCTTCACCTCTTCTGGCGGTAGCTCGTCGAAATAGAGAATGGTGGAGACAAGTTCAAGAAACCTGGCACTTTGCTGATTCAAGCTGTTAACAAATGGTTTGACGTTAGGAATACTGCTATTATACAGCGAAAGAAACTTCTTCCCCTCCGTCGATAAGGAATAGCGATATTGGAAGTAATTACCTTTATCCTCCATTGTTTCTGTCACAAACCCAAGGTTGCAAAGCTCTTCCATTCGAAGAGAGAGCTCTTCGGAATATGGTCCGAAAACATGGAACTTATACCGTTCCGAAAACGGATACTCCATTTTCTTTGCGATGTAAATCATCTTTTGCAGCTTCTTTCTGCCAATAATTTCTCCGGCCTGCGAAAAGAATTCCATCACTTTGACATGTTCAGCTAGCAACGCTCTCCCCTCCTTACTGGTTTAGAATCTCCAGAATTTCTTGTTTTTCCTTTTTATGCTTACGTTCATCACGCAAACAATCGAGCGGAAAATAAAGCTTATGATCGGTTCGTTTTTTCCCGGAAATCGCTTCAACTACATCCGATTCGCGTGATAGCTCGCGGATCTTTCCGTTTGGCAGGATTAGATGAATCGGGAGACGTTCTTCCTCTTCACCCGGCCGATAAAAATCATAAGGTAAATCCGACGAGGAATCGACGACCAAATAGTAGTCAGGATCTAGCCCAATCAAGTTAAAGAGCTCGTGAAGCCTTGGCCAGTCATTCATCCGCTGATTCGGGTTGAATTCCACGTATTGGAATAAACGTCTATTTAAAAATCTTACACAAAGATCCCGCAAAATGCGATCCTCTTCTTCCTGCCAAATTTGAAAATAAAAAAAGGGTTATTGCCTCGTCAAGTCTTAAATAGTCTTCAAGGCTCACATTTTCATCAAAAAAATGAGTAAAAATGCTTCGGAGGTTGCTTAAAAGAGTATCCTTTTTCATAAAGGTTCTTGACTCGTTTTAATATTTTACTTAATATGACCTCCGCACTTCTTGTCACGGGGTGAAAGTAAACCTGCCAATACATTTGATACCGGCTCATAATATAATCCTCCACCGCGTGCATCCCGCTCAGCTTGATCACAACCTGGTCTTCCATCGGCCGCATCACCCGGAGAATCCGCTCCATATCAAAATGACCATAGCTTACACCGGTATAGTAGGCATCTCGCAGCAAATAATCCATTCGATCCGCATCGATTTGGCTAGAAATAATACTCGTCAGGAGCTTGTTGGCATACGTTTTTTCGATAACATCAGCAACAGCCTTCGGAAAATCGGCACCGACCTTTAACAAAATTTGGTTGACCTCAGTCCTGCCAAGTATAATCGCCCTCGTCCATTCCTCATGATCGGTTTGAAAGGCTTTTTCGAAGGAATGGGAAAACGGACCATGACCGATATCATGCAGAAGTGCTGCTGCCAAAGCAAGTAGTCGCTCCTCCTCATTCCAATGCGGACGCCCTTTAAATTCCTCAAGAATGCGCCTCGTAATTTCATAAACTCCGAGCGAGTGGTTAAAGCGTGTATGCTCGGCTCCATGGAAAGTTAGATACGTTGTACCTAGCTGACGTATTCGCCGTAATCGCTGGAATTCCTTCGTTCCAATAAGCTTCCAAATTAATTCGTCTCTGACATGGATATAACGGTGAACCGGGTCCTTAAATACTTTTTCTTCTGCCAAGAAGCCAAAGCTAGTGTTTGTCATGCTACCCTCTCATTTCTTCTTTTTCGTCCTTTTATTATACCGGTATTTTACTTAGGACTCCAATCACCTGATGTGGCCTTTTTCGAGCTGCTTGAACCCAAGTTATCAAACAAGCTTATCGATTCAAAGCAAATCGTTCGTGGGCTTCGCTCTGCTCGCTTTCCTTCCCTGCTCTAGGAATGTTAATTCCAATACTTAACTCCTCGCTGCTTTTGGAAACTTAGCTTGCAAAAAACCCCTTCAACGATTCCCTTTTTTTTATAGCTCCCGAAACGCACATCGTCCACCGCGACAGGTTTCCCCAAAATACCCGTAATGCATAAATGACATTAAACAAGCGTACGGCAATTCACGTAAGCAAAGAGGTTGCATACTTGGGGAAATAGCCGCTAGAACGGCGCCAATTCCGACAGTACCGAGTGCAAAACTATTTTGCAACATTCGGTTATTAACCAAGCATCTTGGTTAAAGATAGACGGGGATATATAGAAAATCCCCCTTCGTTTTGATTTAATCCAAACGAAAGAGGGATTTAAAGGAGTGACGACAAGTCACGATCTGTGATTTGAAGAATCGGTTCAGTTTGAGAGCTCAATGCATACATATATTTTGGTATTGGCTCTGTCGCTAATGTTTTCTGCACTATATCTTCTTCATGGAGCTGGCTGAGCCGTGTTGAGAGTATACGTGGTGTCGCCGTTTCCAATAATTTACGTATCGAATTGAACTCATGGTAATGGTAGTGCAGGGCGATTAACACCGGCCAATTCCATGCCTTAGCAGCAAGAAACCCGTGGCCCAGCTGATGTTCAGAGCTTGAAATCACAAGGGCGGCTTCTTTCATGAAGCGCCCTTTTTCGGTGAGCTGATATTCCGGGAGCAATGGATGGTTCCGCTCAAAAGGAGATAAGTGTTGAACAAGTCCTGCTTCTGCCATTCCTTTCAAGTTGCTACTCAGCCTAGACGGTGAAATTTGCAGGACATTCTTTAATGGTGTGAACCTGCCTCCTGATTTGTCAAGTGACAGCAGAATTGGAATCGTCCACCTTCCGGAGAGCTCTTTCGTGATTTGTATGATTTGAACAGCTTGATCCATTACAATTGTTGGGCTAGCTCCAGGTCATGCCCGTCCGGGTCTTTAAACGTAATCAGCTTAACATAATCCGGAATGGTGGTAATTTCGCCAGTAAACGTGATTCCCTTCTCCTTCAGTTCCTTGACTGCGGCATGAATGTCCTCTACTTCGAAAACAACTGATGCTGTGGAAGGAACAACTTGCTCAGCTTCCGAGAATCCAATATAGCAATCTTTCGTATTCGTATGTACGCTGGCCATACCATTTTCTTTGTCGTAGGAATCCAACTCAAAACCTACCTGCTCCGTATAAAACTTCAACGTGCGCTCGACATTACTAACACTGTACCATACCGTAAATCCAGATTTGTACATGCAAAACAACTCCTTTTTATTTGATACCGAAATTATACTAGGTATATATTCGGTTGTCAATTAATAAGTTCTCAATAAATATTGGAGGAGATACTGAGAGAAATTGCTCTAAATAGTTACTTATTTTTGCCATAGATGTTAATTTCTTTTCAGGTGTGTCTTACAAACGCTCTAAGTCTTATTAATGAAAGAAAAATGAGTGAAAACAATAAATCGAACATTACCATTTGGAAGAATAGTACCTTTAAAGAAAGAAGGCTTTAGCAACTGAATCGATCATGTTAGGTTCGCAATAGAGAAAAAGCCATCGACAGCCCCGAATAATGGTAAGTGCCTAGCAAACCAAAGGGAGTGAAAACGATGGCTTATCAGAATTCTATCGTAACTCTAGACAATGCTACTTTCATTTCAGTGCAGGAATCAATGATGTCCGTGTTGCAATGATTATGTGAACATCTTATGGTAGCTGAGGTAATAAATGACTTTTACAAGAAAGTTATCGGACATGGCTAATACAAAATAAACGAGCAATAGCGGAGGAAGCTCAATAAGAATCCTGATCCTTGACCAATACCCGCTGCTAAAATTGTTACAAAAGTGAAAAAGGTCCAGTTAGCTCAAAGGCTACTATTCGTTTAAACAGCGTCAGGATTGTCCCGCTTTCGGCTCGGCGTTGATCATCCAGCTTACACCGTATTTATCTATAAGTTCTCCATAGAACAAGCCAAAAGGCTGCAATTCAAAAGGATATTTTATATTGCCGCCTGCCGATAGCTTCCTGAATGCTTCACTAGCTTCAGCTTCTGTTTTGTACACAATATTTAATGAGAAACCTGTTCCTTGAGTAAATGGTTCAATTGCATCAGCCATAAAAATGTAATTTTCTCCCGCAACTGCTATGCACATATGAAGGACTTTTTCTTTGAACTCGTTTTGTACACCCATTGCCTCTTCATGCGTCGTTACAGATAAGATCTTCCCATCGAGCGATTGTGTATAGAACTCTGCTTGAGACCTTGCATCCTTAGAAATAAGATAAGGCTTTATAGTTCCCAATTTTTTTTAACATCCTCTCGTTTTTAGTTTTAATTCAAAAATACTATATCAAACTTGCCCATGTTGCGTTTCTCATGAATTGCTATTTTTAATAATTCAGTACGTCAGGGCAGCGTTTCACAAAAAACAAACTGGCTCGAGCAGCGTATGCACAAGCCAGTCGTCTCTATCGATTCATTTGAGTTTGGTTTTCTTCTTGCCCGATAAACTCCTCGGCAGCTTGCAGCTTTCGGTAAGGAGTTATCGATTTTTCGATATACATAGCGTGCCAAAGCATAAAACAAATCAGAACCCAAAGCTTTCGGCTGTTGTCCGCTTTCCCACTCGCATGGGCGTCTAACAGCATCATAGCTTCCTTTTTATTAAAAATGTGTTCCGTCGAGCTCCCCTCGATGGTTTTTTTCGCCCATTCGTAAAGCTCGTTTCTTAACCAATGGCGAATCGGTACTGGGAAGCCTAGCTTTTTTCGATATAAGACCGATTCAGGTACGATGCCTTTCATCGCTTCCCTTAACACATACTTCGTCGTCTTATGACTAATTTTATATTTAGTTGGAACCTCTCTAGCAACCTTAAACACCTCTTTGTCAAGAAACGGAACTCTGAGCTCGAGCGAATGAGCCATTGTCATTCGATCAGCCTTGACTAAAATATCGCCTGGCAGCCAAGTATTTAAGTCAATATATTGCATTTTCGAGGTGGTATCGTATTGAAAAATATCACGGTAATACGGCTTTGTCACATCGGTATAGGTATGGTTTTTCAAATAATTCGTCAGCAGCTTCTGCTTTTCTGCTTCATCCAAAATCTTGGCGTTCCCTATGTAGCGCTCCTGCAAAGGCGTCGTTCCTCGCAGCAAATAGTCCCTGCCTTTCAGGCCGACCGGGAAATGACCTGCCACATGACCGACCATCGATTTGAGCAGCTTCGGCATATAGTTAAACCAGCCTAAAGCAAGAGGCTCACGATAGATCGTATAGCCGCTAAACAATTCATCAGCACCTTCACCTGAGAGCACGACAGTCACATGCTTTCGCGCCTCTTTCGCCACAAAATATAATGGAACGGCAGCCGGGTCAGCGACCGGATCATCCATATGCCAAATAATCGAAGGTAACTCCCTGACAAATTCCTGAGCCGTAATCAGCTTATGATGATTCGCAACACCGAGACGGTCGGCAGTATCTTTAGCAATCTCAATTTCGCTAAAGCCTTCACGTTCAAACCCGACCGTAAACGTTTGGAGCGCGGGGTGGCTTTCCTTTGCCAAAGCAACAATTGCACTTGAATCAATTCCACTCGATAAAAACGCACCGACGGGAACATCGCTTCTCATATGCTTAGTAACAGAATCCTGCAGAACCTGCCTAATTTGTTCCTTATAATCTGAAAACGATCGAATCACCGGTGTCAGCTCTTTTTGGTAGTAGCATGCCAACTCCAGAGGCTGACCTTCTACTTTTTTTTATCGTATGCCCCGGCCTCAGCTTTTTTTACGGATTTTGTCAAACAATCCGGTTCGGGAACATATTGAAAAGTAAGATAATGCTGTAAAGCAGCCTCACTTATATCGTCGGGAGCAAAAAAGGCATACATACTTTTTAGCTCTGAAGACAAAAAAAAGCCGCTCCTTACTTTCATAATAATAGAAGGGCTTAATCCCGAACGGGTCTCGAGCTCCAAACAGTACTTTTTCCACCGTATCCCAAATCGTAAACGCGAACATGCCCCGAAGCTCATTTACGCATGCATCACCCATATCAGCATACATTGCTATAATAACTTCTGTATCAGAATCCGTCTGGAACTGATACCCTTTGGCTATTAACGCTTCTCTAAGCTCAATATAATTATAAATTTCTCCATTAAATACAATTTGATAGCGCCCATCCTCGTACGAGAGCGGTTGGTCGCCATGATAGAGATCAATAATACTTAATCGTTTAAAACCTAAGGCTATATCACTATCCCGATATTGACCAGTAGAATCGGGACCACGATGATGAATGACTTGTAACGCCTTGTCCCACTCTCGTTCACGGAACTCACTTTGTCCAAACCTTAGCTCCCCTATAAAACCACACATTTTCGCTCCCCCATATCGCTAAACTACTCCATTTGATAGTACTCCATCCTATTTGACGACTACTGGATTCAAAAGGTTACATGTTGCTAGTTACTTTTTTTGAACCATGCTCATAAACCATTAGTTATTCTTTCCATCTCTTTACTATTTTATTAAAACATTAATTATGATACTACAAAGTACACAATTTACCAAACCTTTTTAAAATAAAATATTTTCCTAATCCTAAAAGAACTAACCTCCACCTTCAAACCTACTACTCCCAGCCAGGAGAGCACGATGAGCCGACGAGGGAGGCCGACCTTTCGATGGGAGAGCGCAGGAATTCGATAGGAGAGCACGACGTTCCGACGGGAGAGCACTAGGATTCGACAGGAGTGCACGACGTTCCGACGAGTGAGCGCTACCTTGCGACCCACGCCCGGCTTTTCAGACGACTTCCGCATATGGAGGGCGGGAGCCGATGAGGGAGCACTAGAATCAGGCAGGAGTGCCCTCTTCATTAAAAAAAGTGTAAGGAACCAAAGTTCCCTACACTTCATAAACTAAGCTACTTTTTCGTTTATTTTCTCACCTTCTGTTCGATTGACAATGACGGCGCACGCTGCGTCGCCGGTTATGTTCACAGATGTGCGCAGCATATCGATGATCCGGTCTACGCCAAGGACGAGTGCAATTCCTTCGGGTGGCAGCCCGACAGAATTAAGAACCATTGCCAGCATGATGAGTCCGACTCCTGGGACTCCCGCTGTGCCAATACTTGCCAAGGTTGCTGTTAAAATAATTGTTAATAAATCTCCAGTCGATAGGGAGACTAGATATACTTGGGCAATAAATACTGTTGCGACTGCCTGCATAATAGCCGTACCATCCATATTAATCGTTGCTCCGAGCGGCTGTACAAATCCGGAAATCGATTTTGACACGCCTAAATTTTCTTGTGCCATTTTCATCGATATCGGTAAGGTGCCGTTACTGCTAGATGTGCTGAAGGCTACGGTCATTGCCGGGAAGAATCCTTTAAAGAACTTCAATGGATTCATTTTCCCGAGTAAAGCGACCCCGCTCCGTACACAACGATTGAATGAATTAGTAAAGCGCCAATGACGCAGGTCATATAAGTAACCATGGAGCCGAAGGCACGCCAGCCTTGCTCACCGAGAGCGGAGGCAATTAAAGCGAAGGCACCGTATGGAGCGACCTTCATAACGAGCGTTACGAGGTACATCATAATGTCGTTCGCTTGTTCAAACAACTTCAGCAAGCCTTTTGTTTTTTCGCCGAGCACGGCCATCGCAAGGCCGACAAAAACGGCAAAGGCAATGATTTGTAACATTTCTCCTGAAGCGAGTGCTTCAACTGGGTTCGTTGGAATGATATTCATGATCGTCTCTATAATTGGCGGAGCTTCCTCAGCACTGAATTCACTAGCTTCGCCCATTAGTCCAGGGTCACCCGGTTGGACGACCAATGCGATCGTAAGCCCTATTATTAGGGCGATTGCTGTAGTGCAGAGGAAGAACAAAATCGTTTTCCCGCCGATTCGACCTAGCTTTTTCGGATTGCCGATTCCAGCTGTCCCTAACGCAATCGAAAAGAAGACGAGTGGCACGACAAGCATCATAATTAGCTTCAAAAATAGTTGACCGACAGGTGTAAGTACATACGAATTAACGGGCTCAAATGCTGCAGGAGCCAGCCAGTTAAACATAAGTCCGACAATGATACCGGCGACTAGTGCAAATAAGATTTTTTTTGGTTAGTGTCATTTTATTTCCCCCTTCAATGTTTATTAAAACTACGGTGATGAAAACTGCCGTTCTGCCAGTGATGGGGTATGAGGCAGAACTACGATATAACTCATACTATGCTCCTTTTTGTTATTTC
Organism: Bacillus sp. JCM 19058; assembly: GCA_001310555.1. The sequence goes on along the minus strand of BAXO01000018.1, from coordinate 50,573 downwards.
ATTTCTGAAAACGCTATCATTAATGTTCAGCGCTTTGCAGGGGGATGCGATTATTCTCAGATGGTGCGAACCGACTCGGAGCGAATTCACTGCTTTCGGCGATTTACGGCGGGATGGTTGCTGGTCCAAAAGCTTTACCTAGGTGTCGTGATTATGATGCGTGAACTGACGATAGGATTTCTTTTCACCTAGCCTCGCATCTTTTTCAAATGCTTTTTGTATTCGGCAATTTGCTAATACCGCCTTGACTTAGGACATACAATCGGAATTATTTGCTTCATAGCTTAGCTTTCATGGTAAAATAAAGTGCTGCAGCACTTTATTCGTTAGGAGTTCATAATTATGCATTTATTCAAGCAGGATTGGCGTTTTGTTGACGATACACACCTACATTCTAATAGAGATGCCCTCCATTCCTTTGCCTATGATGACACGTTTTGCACCTTGGCAGGACAAGGAAAGTCGCCAGCTACGATAAGAGCTTGGGTTCATCCTGCTACTGTCGTCCTTGGCACTCAGGATAGCCGGCTACCTCATATCCACGAAGGCATTGCCTATTTGCAGGAATCAGGCTATCACGTGCTTGTCCGCAATTCAGGCGGATTAGCTGTTGTTCTTGATGAAGGGGTATTGAATCTTTCCTTAATAATGAAAGAAGAAAAAGGGCTATCAATTGATACCGGCTATGAATTAATGTACCAGTTGATCAAAACCGCATTTCGAGGAGATGGGTATGAGATTGAGGCTGGAGAGATTCGTGGTTCTTACTGCCCTGGCCGCTATGATTTAAGCATTGATGAAAAAAAATTTGCTGGCATTTCCCAACGACGTTTACGTGGCGGTGTCGCTGTACAAATCTACCTTTGCTTGAACGGCAGCGGCTCAGGCCGTGCAGAGCTCATTCGTCGTTTTTACGAGCTCTCTACGCAAGGCGTGGCGACCAAATTTAAGTATCCGCTCGTTAAGCCATCGACTATGGCTTCAATGGCAGAGCTCATCAATAAACCTTTTACCGTTAAGGGAACGATGGAGAAGATCGGCTCAACAATGATGGCGCACGGAGCTGCTCTCGCCACCCTTCCTTTTACTGAGGAAGAACAGCGGCTTTTTACAGACCAGCTCACTCGCGTTCAAAATAGAAACGAAAAGTGTTTAGGCGTTTCTAATTGCCAAGTGGAACTTTGTTTTTCTTGCATAAAAAAAAGAGCCGGAGAATTCTTTTTTCTTGAATTCCGGCTCTTTATTATTTTATGACTTGCTGATTGATTGCTTGCATAGCTGTAATTAAGGCAAGCTTATAAACATCAGAAACATTGCACCCTCTTGAAAGATCATTGACTGGTTTGTTCAACCCTTGCAGGATTGGACCGATGGCATCATAGCCTCCGAGTCGCTGAGCAATTTTGTACCCGAGGTTTCCGGACTCTAAACTAGGAAATATAAACACATTGGCTTGTCCTTGCAATGGTGAATCTGGAGCTTTTTTTTGTGCCACAGCCGGTACAAACGCTGCATCAAACTGAAATTCACCATCAATCACTAGATCCGGGCGGTTTTGTTGGGCAAGCTTGGTGGCTTCAGATACTTTTTGAGTTTCTTGTGAGGAGGCCGATCCTTTCGTCGAAAAGCTGAGCATCGCCACTTTCGGATCAAGCCGAAAAGTTTGGCCGTTTCTGCTGTGGCAATAGCAATCTCCGCCAATTCCTCTTTGTTTGGCGAAATATTAATGGCACAGTCACCGAAAACAAACTTCTTCTCATCCTTCACCATGACAAAAACACCAGAAGTACGCTTTATCCCTGGTTGCGTCTTAATAATTTGCAAAGCTGGGCGAACGGTATCACCTGTTGAATGAGCGGCTCCACTCACTAGTCCATCTGCCTTCTCCATATAAACGAGCATGGTACCGAAATAATTTACATCAAGGAGCTTCTCCCTTGCCGTCTCCTCTGTTTCTTTTCCTTTTCGGCGTTCAACAAAGGCGCTAACCATCTTATCAACGTGTTCATAGCTCGCTGGGTTGATTATCGTGATTCCGTCCAAATCGACCTTGATTTCTTTAGCCTTAGCCTCCAGCTCATCCGTATCGCCGATTAATATCGGGGTAACGAGCTGCTCGTTTTGCAATAAGTTCGCTGCCTTTAGAATTCGTTCGTCCGTTCCTTCCGGCAAAACGATTGTTGGCCGATGTCCTCCTATCTGACGTTTTATCTCCGCAAAGAGATCACTCATGATTGATTCCTCCTCGTTTCGTACGTACATCCATTACTTTAAGTCTACCCCTCTTCCATTCAAAAGAAAACTATTCTACCCAATTTGATAAAAATAGCCATTTTGGTACGATTTCGCTGCTGCAAACATTACGATTATTACATATATGGGACGCCTGTCATTAGTCTCTTTGTGACAAATTGGTGAGACTTTGGCCAACCGTTTAAAAAAAGGGGGGAGAAACTGTAGAGAAAGTTTTTTTTGTGAAAGTTAAATATGATATGATTACAGCAGATATTCGTTCATTAAATAGGCTGTTTAAATAAGCCTGAAATTGATTATTGTCAGGTTTGAAGGACAGCCGATTAAAGGAGTGTCGAATCAATGAGTGAAGCAGCAAAAACGCTTGACGGTTGGTATTGTCTTCATGACTTTCGTACAATTAACTGGCCAGCTTGGAAAATGCTCGATTCAGAAGAACGTCAGCAAATTTTAAGCGAATTCACACGCTTACTCGATCAATGGCAGACGACCGAATACAATGGTAAAGGAAGTCATGCGCTTTACTCCATTGTCGGTCAAAAGGCAGATTTAATGGTCATGCTACTGCGGCCGACGATGCAGGAGCTAAATGAGATTGAGAATGCGTTTAATAAAACGCGCTTTGCCGAGTACACGATACCAGCTTATTCTTACGTTTCCGTTGTCGAGCTGAGCAATTACTTGGCCGGAGATAGTGACGAGGATCCGTATCAAAACCCTTACGTTCGTTCCCGTCTATACCCGACATTGCCAAAAACAGAGCATGTGTGCTTTTATCCAATGGACAAGCGCCGCGACGGCTGATAACTGGTATATGCTACCAATGGAAGAGCGCCGCGAATTAATGAAAAGCCACGGCTTAATAGGTCGTAGCTACGCCGGCAAAGTAAAACAAGTCATTACCGGCTCGGTCGGCTTTGATGACTGGGAGTGGGGTGTCACCCTATTTGCTGACGATGCTTTGCAGTTTAAAAAGCTCGTGTACGAAATGCGATTTGACGAGGTTTCTGCCCGCTATGGAGAGTTTGGCAATTTTTATATCGGCAACCTGTTATATCCATCTGGCTTACCTGCCTTTTTTCATTGTTAAAACGAAACACAAGAGTAAAGTTCCGCCCAGCACTTTTGCTAGGGCGTTTTTTTTGATTCAAAGAAAATAGCATATGCCCTTCATTGGCATCATATAGTGAAATAACTACATTCTCGCTCTAGGGGCATGATTGTTTATTAGTTACGTGTTAAACAGGGGGTGAGACGAATGGCTGTAATTAAAGCATCCTCTAGCGATATCGATATGCTGGCAAGCTGATGCGAGCTGAGGCCGAAGGTGACGGAGAAATGGGAATGTTGACAGCAGGGAATGTAATGGTTAACCGAACACGGGTGCGTTGTTTAGATTTTGCGAATGTCAATACGATTCCACAGATGACTTTTCAATCTCCCGGTGGCTTTGAAGCGACACAAAAAGGCTATTTTTATCAACGTGCTAGAGAAAGGGATAAACGGTTGGCGAGGCGAGTCGTAAACGGCGAGCGATTTCACCCAGCCGAATTTGCACTCTGGTTCTTTCGTCCGGAAGGCTCGTGCCCTGCGCAATGGTGGGGGCAATGGAACTCTGGCCGTTACAAGAGCCACTGCTTTTATACTCCGCTCGCAGAAGAATGCGAAGAGGTTTATAACACGTTTTAAACCCTTACCCGACTAATGAGAAAGGAGCGATAAACCGTGTATCCAATCTATCCGTCGTATGGCAAATCAGCAATTCCCTCTGCGTTCAGCTACGGTTACGGAGTACAGCCGACCCAAGGACAATATTATTCCGCAACAAATTATCAAGTACCGGGCTTTGTCCAACAACAGCAGCAACAGGCAGCACAGGGCGGGGCCTCTTTGCCGATGGAGCAGTCCTTTATTGAAAATATTTTGCGGCTCAATCGTGGCAAGCAAGTGACTGTTTATATGACCTTTGAAAATAATAGTGAATGGAACGCGAAGATTTTTAAAGGCCGACTGGAGGAAGCCGGACGCGATCATATTATTATCAGCGATCCGGAATCGGGTAAATATTATTTATTACTCATGGTTAACCTTGACTATGTCGTCTTTGACGAACCGATTGACTATACGTATCCTTATGGTGGTGGGGGTCAATCGTTAACACAATACTCCCCGCGGCCAGAATAGCTTTTATTCGTCGAGCGTTGAAGCCAGATTTAACGGTAGTAGCCTTCCAGCTCTACGCAAAAAGACGATTTACTTAATCAAGCAAAGTAGACATCTACCTGCTTTCCCGATATTTTCTGCCTGATGAAACGAGTTTGCCCGTGAAATTCTTCACCTCAATAAAGCTTCTATTCTCCCTTAAAGGTAGACGATTATTCTGGCTACCTTTAAGGGAGATTTTTGCGCTCAAACCGAATTTTTGCTACAGTCCTCGGATGACAGCCGTGGCTAACAATACCCAGCCAACAATAAATGCTAGGCCGCCGATCGGTGTAATGGCTCCAAGCTTTGTTATTCCGGTTAAAGCCATCGCATACAGGCTGCCCGAAAATAACACGATCCCTATTATAAAGCTCCAGCCTGCTCCACTCAGCAATCCTGTAGACGCAACCTTTAACGCGGCCAGACCGACAGCCACAAGACCGATACCATGAATCATATGGTATTGCACTCCAGTTTGGTAATTTTTCATCATCCGTTCAGTTAGACGCGGCTCAAGACCATGGGCACCAAAAGCACCGATTGCTACAGAGAGAGCCATAGCAATACTGCCAATCACGAGAAATAACTTTGCCATGATAGCACCTCCTATTCTGAGTTCCTACTGCCTATCTTAGCCCTCTTTTTTTTAGAAAATCCAGCTAAGAGGGCTGCCTAGGAGAAATTGTCGCTTTTGTCCTTGAAGCACCTTAGTGATGTAGGAAAATGATCTCAATCGTATCAAGCCTAAAAATAAGCTAGCCAAAAACGACAAACGTTCGCTACAATGAACAAAAGCGCAGAGCGTCCGCTTTAGCAATGGACAAACCGGACTGCGCCTGCGGAGATAAAGGAAACACAGTGACGGAAGGAGCTCAGGACAGAGACAAAGGAAGTTTGCTAGTTGCTGCGCGCCCTGCGCTGGAGTGGCTTATGCTTGAAAAACATATCATTCATGCCAAATTTTATGCTTTCTTATCATTAAATAAAAAAGGTGGATAATCGAATGAAGGATATCATAATCAGACCGTACACCCTAGACGATTACAACGGTTTACTCTCGGTACAAAAAGAAGCCTTTCCGGCACCATTTCCTGAGGATTTATGGTGGAGCAAGGAACAGATTCAGGCCCATGTCCAAACATTTCCTGGAGGGGCACTGCTCGCAGTCATAGACGGAACCATTATTGGCTCCGCTACTTCCTTGCTCATTACGTATAAACGCAAAGCGCATACATGGGCGGAGGTAGCCGATCATGGCTATATTCGGGGGAGTCATGATCCAGCAGGTGATAGTCTTTATGGAATTGATGTTTGTGTCCATCCTCGATACCGCGGCGCAGGGGTTGCGACAGCCTTGTACGCTGCGAGGAAGCAATTCGTCCTTCGGCACGGACTGACTCGTTTTATCGCCGGGTGCCGCATTCCGGGGTTTCAGCGTTATGAGGCTGAAATGTCGGTGGAGACCTATGTCAATAAAGTATCGGCCGGAAAGCTCTATGATCAAGTGCTGTCTTTCATGCTCCGACAAGGTCTGCAGCCGCTGCACATTCTCCCCAATTACTTAGAGGATGAAGAGTCTTGTCATTTCGGTATTTTAGTTGAATGGACACCTGGCGCACACTCTAGAGCAAAAGCTTAACTCATCCCACCTGCCCAATATTTTAGCTTAACAGCTGATGGAGGTACTCGTTCGTACTTATTGTTTATGGTGCTCAAAGGGTTCTGTCCGATGGCGTGCCCTATTCGGCGAATTCCATCCAGCTTACTATGGCTCAATTTGTTGAGGCACGATTCTAGCTGACGAGCATTTTTTTTCTATGCTAATGTTACGGAATCCCTCCGAGCTTTCTTGCTGCACGGTTAGAACACATCTATGCCATTCCCTTCGCCTGTTGAAAAGCGGCTCATTGCAACAAATCGAATTGTAGGAAAAACAACACACACCCCGTATCGATCACAGAGTGTGCGTTAAAAATCGAGTAAATTCCGTTGCGGCTTCTCGTTATCGACTTCATGGGTATATGCAGCTGGCTGTATAGGCTGAGCAGCGGTGCGTATTTCACTTCGCTTTTGCTGTTCGGGACCATTTTCTTTAAGCAGCTGACAATATCCTTCGATAATCGCTGCACATTCACGAACCTGATCAGCATGATGATTTGCAATGGCTTCCTTCATTCGCGCCATTTGTTTTTCCATTTGTCGATAAACCTGTGCTTCCGTAATCGCCACTTCACGCCCTCCTCTTTTCTGTCCCTCCATCTTAGCATACCGACAAAAGAAAGACGAGAAGCGCTAAGTCCTTTTGGCCAAATCCATATACACGTCTCGTAAGGAATGAAACCCAGCTTCCTGAGCGCGGCGCACGTTCTCTCCCCAGAGTTTCGCCGTTGCGATAGCGTCTTCCTGAGCATGATGCCGCTTTGCGATATTGATTTCATAATGGGCACAGCACTCCTCTAGCGTCCTGAGTTTCCTTTCTGGTGCTACGACTTTTAATAAAAACGATGTGTCTACGATGCGATGCTTAAACGTCGTCCGTAGCGTTTGCCACGTCGCATGAGCCATAAATTTCTTTTCGTGACTAGCATGATGAGCCACAAGCGTCGTATGCCCAACAAAACGGTAGAAATCTGTTAATACGTCAGCAAGCGACGCCGACTGCATCAGTTCCCGCTCGCTTAATCCGGTTAATTCCAGTACTTCTTTGGACGGGGGCTGCACACATTGCACAGTCGCATAGAAGGCACCCTTTTTATCGATGGCCTCACCTTTCATTTTTATCGCCCCGATCGATAGAATTTCATCCCCTTTGTCAGGATGGAATCCATTTGTTTCAAGATCAATAATGACGACCGGTAGCTCACGAAAAGGGAGATCAAGCACATCCTCTCTCCTTGCATCCCGTTGAATTTGACGCAAATAAGACAGGCGTGCCGCTTCCGAATGAAGCTCTGTTGTTGTATGCATGTTTGGGCTTAGCTTTGTTGTTAGCTGTTTCATCCTATGAAACATATGATTGATCACCGCCTGTCGCTTCTCCTTATCAGCCGTTCAATCGTACGGTAAAGCTGTTGCCCTGCATGAATCCAATGCTTGAGCTCTTTTTTTTCTCTATTTTGCTCAAGCGGTTTAACCTTATAAAGTGAGCGTCATCATAGGAGCCAGCTTCTATTTGCCATTTCAAACGTGCAATCAGGAAATCCTCATACACTTGCTGAAACTGAATAATGTTCTGATAGGAGGTCGGAAGCTGCTGGAATCGCTCTAAAGTCGACGAATCATAGATCTGCTCTTTTAAGGCTAGTAGCCTTAAGCCATTAACGAAGGGGAAATAAACGGATTGCTTTAAATCAACCACACGTTGATTGAATCGATTCCTTTCACCTAACAGCTGACCAAAGAAGCCAATTTCCCGCGGTATTCGCTCCGTATTTTCAGAAAGTCTTACTAGTCGCTCAGGCTTTTTCCTTATAAGTGATATCAGCTCCCCCTTCAGCTTCCGAATTAGAGACCCCTTTCCAACAATAGCTCTCGCATCAAAAAAAATGAGCGCGTGTCTCAGGTGCTCCCACGTATCGTCAGCGATCCAATTTTCTATTTGCACCTGCCACTCATAGAATGGCTTGCACCAGCGCGAACAAGAGGACATGACATTTCCATCACAGCGTTTGTAGCCAGCCCATTCAAGTGCAACTACAATTTCTTTACCAAGACGCCTGAAATACTGAGTGTCATCGGCATGATTTGTCAAAAAAAACAAGACCATGATCTTGATCGCTCCAATAAAGCTGCTCTCCTCTCGCAGCGCTTCCCATCACGAAGAAAGCAAAATGAGCAGGGGGAGAGCCCCACTCACTTTCATTTTTTTCAATGGCCAGCATCACGGCTTCCTGCATGAGCATTTCATGGCAATGAAACAGGGCAGTGACCGTTGGCTTAACCGAACCCATCTGCTGTTGGCGCTTCTGGAACAGCTGCTGATAGCGGACAGTCCAAGTCTTGTTATTTACAGAAAAATTATTATGTTCCGTCACTTTATGCTCCAACCGTACGATCGGTTTCTTTTTCGCTTGGCATATTTTCTGGATAGCCGTAGCTCCCATGCTCACTCATATCCAGTCCGATAACCTCCTCCTCCTCAGAGACTCGAAGTCCTCCAAGTATCGCTCTAGTCATCAGCAATAGAATATATGAGGCGGCAAAAGCGAATAAGCCACAAACAACAACACTTAACACTTGAACTCCAAGCTGTGCAAGCCCCCCGCCATAAAACAGTCCTGCAGCTCCTCCGTTCATTGCGGCAAGCTCTGGTGTCGCAAAAAAAGCCTGTTGAAATCGTCCCCCAAACTCCAGCAACACCATGAACAGACAGTGCAAAAATCGGATCGTCGATTTGTTTCTTGTCAAAAAATTTCATACTGAAAAATACGATAAGACCGCCAATCAGGCCGATAATGACAGCTGCCCAAGGGGCGACGAACGCACAAGAGGCAGTAATCGCAACAAGCCCGGCTAAAGCACCGTTTAACATCGTCGGGATATCCGACTTCCCTGTTATTGCCCAGGTAATGAACAGCGCAGCAATGGCTCCAGCACCAGCTGCAAGCTGGGTATTCAGCGCAACGTAACCGAAGAATGCATCCATTACCCCGCCCGTACTGCCTGCATTAAAGCCGAACCAGCCGACCCAAAGGATTAACACACCTAAAGCAGTATAAACTTGATTGTGGCCCGCTAAATCATTTGCTGAACCATCCTTGTTATACTTTCCAAGACGCGGCTTTAGCAGGAGCGTCGCCGCCAACGCCCCCATCGCCCCCGTCAAGTGAACGACTGTAGAGCCAGCGAAATCCTGCTTACCTAAATCGGCTAACCAGCCTTCCCCCCATATCCAATGCGCAATAATCGGATAAACAAAGGCTGAGAAAAGAATAGCAAAAATAAGGTACGCTGCCAGTTTCCCCCTTTCTGCAAAGCCTCCAAAGGCAATCGTTAACGCAATTGCAGCAAACGTTAGCTGGAAAAAAAAGTCGATCGAGCCGGCTACATCATCGCCCATTGTCGTAAAATCACCATAGAAAAAATGAGATAGACCAATTAGTGCGTTCCCGTTACCGTAAATAAAGCCATAGCCAACCGCCCAGAAAACAATTGAAGCAATTCCGACGGTGAAAATCGTTTTACCGGCAATATGCCCAGCATTTTTCATCCGAGTCGATCCAGCTTCGAGCAAAATAAAGCCGCCTTGCATAAATAAGACGAGAATGGCAGCAACGATTAACCACAAATTGTTCATTAAAAAAATGGCTTCGTCCAAAGAAATCACTCCTTTAATCAAGGACAGCTTTACTGACGTCTAGTAAGCTATTCTATAGTTATTAATTATAAGGAGCTCTGTCATGGAGTCTATCGTTTCGAAAGATAATCTGACAGATTTTCTAAGGCTGCAGGACCGAACGGAATAGCCATCGTTTATTCTGCCCTCTTAACGGAAGGCTGTCGCGGTTTGGCAAACAGAGATATTAATAATGGCAAGGCAAGTAATAATACGAGTACCCTCAATATTTGCATCGTTGCAACGACGGTCGGTTCTGTTTGTAATGCTGTCGCCGTCGACGCCATTTCCGCTGCACCGGCAGGGACAATACTTAGCAAGCTCGGAAAAAAACTGCAAAGGAGTCAGCAAATAGAAAACAGCTGCCAGCCCCAGACTTGATAAAAAAATATAAGCCGAGGATCATCATACTGACACCACCGATATGTCGAAGCTCTGCAAAGGTTTTCCGGTCAATTCTCATTCCAATAATCGCACCCATGAATGCTTGAGCTAGTCCCGTGACAAAGCCAGGCATCTCGATCCCGGGTACGACCCATTGATGAGTCACAAAACCGAGGGCAAGCGCTATAAAAAGCGCTCCACCAGGAAAAACAACTTTTTTTGCCAAGCAAGAATGTCAATAAGACGATGCAGGCTAAACAAATAAGTGCAACTAAAATTGAGGTGAGCGAATATCCCCCAGTTAAGGGCTGCCTTGGCACGGGGACATTGATTCCAACGAGAAGTGGGATAAGAAAAACAAACAAAGTGATCCTCGTCGTATGAAAGGCAGCCACAATGCCTTGATCGGCTCCATACTCTTTACTGATCGCAATCACTTCTGAAGCGCCTCCAGGTAAGCAGCAAAAGAAAGCAGTATTTGCATCGAGACTAGTATACCGAGCCATCAGCCTTCCGAGAAATAAGCTCATCAAAATTGTCAAGAACAACGTCAAGATAAATGGCGGTAGAAGTAGTGGGTAGCTTAAAAACTGCTCAGGGACGACCATAAAGCCGATATTTCCACCGATTATCGCCAACGCTACCTTGAATAGACGATCTGGCAAGATGAGCTTGTTGACAAACAAGGACCAGATGACGCCTGTCAGCATCGACCCAAGAAGCCATCCAGCTGGGATATGGAGCTTGTAAAAAATCGCTCCAACTCCAAGCGCAACACCAAAGTATAGGAGCTTTTGCATTCAGACACCTTCTTCCTAGTCGTTCGACTTACACGTCGGGTAGTTGCCAATCGATTGCTCTTCACCTTGTTCGGCGAGAAGGTTATTGATCTGCGAAAAAGGCCGGCTACCAAAGAAGCCGCGATTGGCCGAAAACGGACTTGGATGCGGCGCTGCCAGCACGTGATGATGGCGATTCGTAATTAATTCCTGCTTGGCCTGGGCATGCCGACCCCAAAGTACGAAAATAATCGGTTTTTCTCGTTCATTCAGCTGTTCAATCACTCTATTTGTAAACAGCTCCCAACCTGCTCCTTGATGAGATGCTGCTTCTCCCCTTCTGACAGAAAGCACCGTATTTAAAAGCAGCACCCCTTGCTTCGCCCACGACACGAGATATCCGTTGTTGGGAGGCGGATAACCTAGATCGTCCTTCAGTTCCTTAAACATATTTTGCAAGGAAGGTGGGATTTTCACTCCAGGCTTGACCGAAAAGCTGAGTCCATGTGCTTGTCCAGGTCCATGATACGGATCCTGTCCGAGGATAACCGCTTTTGTTTTCGCATAAGGCGTATAATGAAGCGCATTGAATAAATCATACATCGACGGATAAATCGTTCTCGTTTCATATTCCTGTTTTAAAAAAAACCTCTCAGCTTACGATAATAGGGCTGTTCAAATTCTTTTCCTACCACTTCATTCCAATCGTTTGTTAAGATAGTCATCTTTGATTCCCCCGCTCCAGCTAAATCTCGTTTTCTATTTTAGCACAACAAAAGGAAAATATTGCTCCGTTTGAAACGAAGCAATAACAGTTTTGCACGTTGATCATACCTTGACAACCTGTGAATAGCATTACTTTTCTCTTAATCCTTTTTCAAGCGGCAAGAGACTACCCGTTAGCAGAGCGTGGAGGAGGTAGAACGCTCACTTTCACTTGCATCCCCGTGCTATTCGAGTTTATTTAAAATATAATATGGGCAATGATAACGATGACCGGCAAAGTAATAATCGTTCGCTGAATAAAGATCAGGACAAGATCAACAAAAGTGACTGGTAGTCTTGAGGCTAATAATAGACCGCCGATTTCCGACATATAGATGAGCTGTGTGACCGAGACACAGGCTATGATAAACCTCGTCATGTCACTTTCGATCCCGCTACCAATGACTGCCGGCAAAAACATATCGGCAAAACCGATCACCATCGTCTGTGATGCCTGCGCCGCTTCTGGCACCTGCATGGCTGACAAAATCGGAATAAAAGGCGCACCCAAATATTCGAATACAGCTGTATACTCAGCAACAATAACAGCAGCTGTACCAAGGGCCATTACGACTGGAATCACGCCAAACCACATATCAAGGACGTTTTTTTGCACCGCTTTGTAAGTGATACATCCATTTTTTGTTTGCAGAAGCCCGAGTTAACGCTTGCTCCATCCCCCAACGAAAGGCTGAAGTTCCGGCCGGTAGAGACTCATCTTCTTTAGCCGCTTGTTCATTAATAAAGGTATCCGATTTCCGGGAGAGCGGCGGGATTCGTGGACAGATGAGCGCGGCAACGAAACCAGCGAGCGCAATCGTCAAGTAATAAGGTATAAAGAGATGCTCAAGCTCCATGAGCTGTAAAATGACGATACTAAATGTAATCGACACAACAGAAAAGGTCGTGCCGATGACCGCCGCTTCGCGCTTCGTATAGAAGCCTTCCTCATATTGTTTCTTTGTCAAAAGGACGCCGATGGTCCCATCGCCGATCCAAGAGGCGATACAATCGATCGACGAACGTCCAGGCAAAGTAAACACCGGCCGCATAATCCGATTCATCAAGGCACCGAACAGCTCCATTAAACCAAAATTCATTAACAAAGGCAGAAAAAAACCGGCGAATAGAAAAACAGAAAACAAAATTGGCAGCAAATCGTACAATAGAACGCTGCCAGTTGACTCAGACCAGATGAACTGAGGTCCAACCTTAAGTAACGTAACGACAGCAAAAAAAGACACCGACGAGACGAAGGATAAGCCAAAAAGGAGTTAACACAAATAAAGCTGACCAAAACTCGCACCTCGTAAAAATACTCGGCCTCGCTATTGAGCCAACGAGCGATAGCAAGGCGGATAAGACAAGCAATATTGTAACAATCGTTGGGAGCTGTTCCCCTAGAAGCATCTGAACTAAATCAGCTAAAAACGCAACCGTCAAGGTGACATCTCCATTTATTTTTAACGGAACCATAAATAGTAAAATCCCAACCAACGATGGAATAATAAAAGCAAAATAATCAATACTAGCAAACGATCGGGCTTCCTTTTGTCTGTTAGCCATAGCAAAAACGTCTCCTTTCAATAAGCACAACAGATTTATACTAGCTTACTTCTCCACACAAATCAATTCACGTTTTTTTGACAGTTACATTTCATCGCAAAATCTTGCAATGTTCCTTTCATTCGGTTTAGTATAATAAAAAAAAGAACTATATTAGGAGTGGACATTACGATGACTAGAAAAAAAAGCATTAACCATTGCTGGTTCTGATACAAGTGGAGGTGCCGGTTTACAGGCTGATTTAAAAACGTTCCAAGAGCTTGGTGTTTACGGAATGAATGCTTTAACTGTTATTGTCGCACAAGACCCGCATCGAGATTGGTTTCATGAAGTGATCCCTCAGCCATTAGAAGCTCTTGACAAGCAATTAGAGACGGTATTAGCTGGCATTGGCGTTGACAGTGCTAAGACTGGCATGCTCGGTTCCATTGAAGTGATAGAGCTCGTTGCCGACAAGGTTAAGCAGTACGGAATTGATAACCTTGTTGTCGACCCAGTCATGGTCTGCAAGGGAGCAGACGAGGCACTGCATCCAGAAATTGATGCATGCTTGCGAGATGTCCTTGTTCCCCATGCTCTCGTCGTAACACCTAACCTGTTTGAGGCTTCGCAAATAAGCGGATTAAGCAAAGTAACAACCGTTGAAGAAATGAAGGAAGCCGCTGCGCGAATTCAGGAGCAAGGAGCAAAATATGTTATCGTCAAAGGCGGTAAGCTGAGCGGCCACGACAAAGCAGTGGATGTGCTCTTCGACGGAAACGATTTTACCTTGCTGGAATCAGACATCGTACCGACCTCCTATACACATGGAGCAGGGTGCACATTTTCGGCGGCGATCACGGCTGAATTAGCGAAAGGTAGTGACGTCATGAAAGCAATCGAGACTGCGAAAGCCTTTATCACAGCCGCGATTAAGCACTCGTCACGACTGAATCAATATGTTGGCTCCGTCAATCATGGCGGTTATCGAAAATCGCTCGGGCAATGACAAAAAGCGTACACAGGCAAAGGCTTGTGCACGCTTTTTTTTCACCTTATACTTTTCCAGTTTAAGCGTCGCATGTGTTCTCGCTGACAAACGCCCATACCGGATGAAGCGCTACGCTTGGCGACTGCTGCATTGTTGAATGTATTTTCGCCAGTGCTCTTGAATTTACTTATACAGACTCGGTTTCGAACTGCGGCCCGAGGTAAGCTCCTTGTTCGAGCAAGGAGGTTTGAATCTTCTTAATATTAATCTCCCTTGGACTAGCTTTTTCTTTAACACATATTGCTGCCGCTGTACCTGCCGCCTGCCCTATCGCTATTGCTATCGGTTGAACCCGAATAGCGGAATGAGCTTCATGAGTGGCTGAGATCGGTCGTCCTCCGACGATTAAATTTTCTATCTTTCTTGGGAGCAATGAGCGAAAAGGTATGTCGTACCACTCACCTGGTGCTAAATGCTGCAGGAGCGTGCCTTCCCCGGCAGGGTTATGAATATCTACCGGGTAGGAGCCTAGCGCAATCACATCATCAAATTTGCAAGCTTCTAGCAATTCCTCTGACGTCAGCTTATATTCTCCCATTACACGACGAGATTCCCTTACCCCTATTTGTGGAGCAGTTGTTTGCAAATAAGCGTCTTCGAAGCCAGCAACGTGCTTATGGAGAAAAGCAACGAATTCCTGTACTTGTTCTCTTGCCTCAATTTCAGCTGCAGTTAAATCCCATGGATCGGTTGCATCTTTCTTAATCACTCTTGTCTGATTAAAATGAATGACACCCTCCTGATTGGCATAAAACAATAGGACATTTTCTCTTGGGCACGTTAATTCGCCCCGTTGCTTCGCCTCAATATATCGCTCGGTCATTTCCTGACGCGAGGGCATTCTCTCAAGGTCAACATTTGCCATCCGAAAATTTAAAGTCATTGGCTGGCTCAAACTATCTACCTCTCTCCCCTTATGAACCTCGGCACCGGCAAGAGCAGACAAATCAGCGTCTCCAGTCGTATCAACGAACATTTTGGCGCTTAAATCAACAAGACCAGCTTTATTCGCTACTTTAATAGACTGTATGGTCCGTCCTGTCGAATCCATTTGTGTATCGCCCAAAAACGTATGGTAGAGAAGCTCGACTCCGGCATTTAAACAAAGGTGCTCTGCCACGTATTTCAACGCCTCAGGGTCAAAAGCTGTTTTTTGCTTTGGATGTCCGTACATCCCCATCTCTGTCATTCCATTAATTAATTCCTGCAAAACACCATAAATAATTTGCTTCGGTCCAGCCGAATACGTCATCCACGGATTAACCATCATTGCAGTCCCTGCTCCGCCTAAAAAGCCATATCGTTCAACGAGTAGCGTTTTTGCTCCATTTCTTGCCGAAGCCACTGCTGCAGCAATGCCGCTAGGTCCTCCCCCGGCAACAATCACATCATAATTGTTCTTTGACATCACAATTCTCCCCTTCCGTATTATCGTTTCGCTCTTGTCTTACGACGTTCCCTACTGTTTAAGATACTCGTTTATTTGTTCTTTTGCTGAAGCCACATAGACATCGTAGTTAAACGTGCTCTCTAACGTTTGCAAGAATTCGTCATATTCCTCCAGCGGTCGATTTCCGTATACAAACTTGATGATTTCCTCCTCAATATAACGCTCTGCATCTGACGCAACATATCCTTCGGGTAAACGGACGACGCTGTTGTAGGTTTCGACACGAGGCTGAGCAATCGCAAAATCGATTTCCTCTTGAATATAGCCAAACTTGGCGGCTAAATAGTCAGCATTCGGCCGCCCGGTAAATTGGTAAATGTGAGAGTGACCGACTCCTTCCTCATTTGTAATGTTAATCTCCGCACCGTCTTTCTCGTAGTTGATGCCTTCAAAGCCATACATTACGAGCAAATTTCCTTCTTCCTCTGAAATATAGTTAAACAAATCGATGATTTTCTCTAACTTATCTGGATCGTTTTCCAACGCTTTCGGAAAAGCCCACATTCTTGATACGCTCGCAACATCATAGCTACCATCCAAGTTGCCTCCTGGCCCGGTCAGTGCCTTAATTTGCACCCATTCTGCCTTAGGATTGACGGTTTTGATTTCCTCTTGGTTTTCGTTTTTGGCAATATCTGTCCAAGGATGGTAAATCAAACCGTAATTTCCTTGATATATTTTGTCCAAATGCTGTCTACCAGTATTTGCGATAAGTTCTGGATCAACGACTCCGTTTGCGACTAACTGCTTAATAAAAGTTAGCGCTTCAACTATATCCGGATCGTACAATGAATTGACCACCTCGTTATCTTTAAAATAAAAGCTGCCAAGTTTCCAACATTATAAGCACTGAAAATTCCGTTAAATGCAGCGATTCCAGCCCCTGTCAACCCATACGTATCGTTTTGACCATTCCGATCCGGATCGTCCAAAGTAAAGGCTTCAGCAACAGTCGCTAATTCCTCCAAGTTGGTAGGAACAGCAAGGCCTAGTTCATCGAGCCAATCCTTGCGAACCCACCACGTAGCAAACGGAACGTCGGGAATTCTAGGAATACCGTATTGCTTTCCCTCCAGATTCCCTTTTCTCCAATTGTCTTCTCCGACAAAGTCGATGGATGGTTGTAGCTGCTCGACGTAAGGAGTCAAGTCCAGCAACATCCCCTTTTCTGCATATTCAGACATTTTCTGACGATCCTGGACATGGATAATATCCGGTAGGTTACCGGCAGCCATACGAACATTTAATTGATTGAAATAATCGTCTGCCGAAGAAAACGTATTCATTCGTAAGTTCATATTTAACTCTTCATTCAATGCCTCCAGTATCGGATCAGGCGTAGGTAATGCAGACCCTGTCGTTATAGCTTCAAGCTCGACAGGCTTATCGAGCATTCCTTCATGGTCTTGCGCGCCTTCCCTTTCATCCCCTTGACTCACCTCTCCTACTGTCGCACACCCTATTAACAACAAAAAGATAGTAGCGAAACTAATTAAATGACGTTTGTTCATGCGATTACCCCTTTCATCATCCCTTGATCGAGCCAAGCATCATCCCTTTTGTAAAATGCTTCTGTATAAACGGATAAACAATAATGATCGGTACACTAGCAATAATGACAGCCGCCATTTGCAGCGTCGTCGTCGGTACATATTCCTCTACCATCACCTCCGTGTTTTGTGCTTGCATTAAAATATTTCGAATGATAACCTGTAACGGATAAAGCTCTGTTTTTGTAATATACATAATTGCCTGAAAAAACTCGTTCCAGTGGCCAACTGCATAAAACAAACCAATCGTTAAAATAACTGGCAACGATAAAGGCAAAACAATTTGTAATAGGATGCGCCATTCGCGTGCACCGTCAATACGGGCTGAATCAAATAATTCTTCCGGCAGGTTTTCAAAAAAAGCTTTTCATCACAAGCAAATTAAATGCCCAAACTGCATTTGGAATAATCATTGACCAAATCGAATCAAGTAATCCTGTCGCACGAACGACTAAGTATGTCGGAATAATCCCTCCACTGAAAAGAATCGTAAAGACAACTAGCATCAAAAAAAATTTTCTCCCCGGCAATTTCTTTCTGCTCAAAGGATATGCATTAATATCGTAAGGAGCAAATTCACAATCGTCCCGATAACAGTAATAAACATCGTTACCCCGAAAGCGCGCGGAATCGCCGCCTGAGATAATAGCTGCCTGTATGCTTCCAATGTAAAGCCTCGAGGAATGACGATGTAGCCCCCGTTTTTAAGAACCTCTCCATAGGGGGTTATCGAGACAGCAAATACATAGAGCAGGGGGAAAAGTGCCACGATAGCGACGCTCCCAAGAATTATGTAAATGATGCTGTTAAATAAGCGATCTTCCATTCCCTTTACCATATTCCGCCCCCCCATCTCCTTGCTAAGCGATTAGCACCGAGGACCAGAACTAGTCCTATTAACGACTTAAACAAACCGACTGCGGCGCCTAAGCTAAAATTCATTTGCTGTAACCCTACCCGAAATACCCAAGTGTCTAAAATATCGGCGACAGGATAGACCTGGATATTATAAAGAATGTATATCTGTTCAAACCCGGCATCCATAAAGCGGCCGAGCTGTAAAATAAACAATAAAATAATCAAGTTCCTTATCCCCGGTAAAGTAATATGCCAAATCATTCTTAGCCGGTTAGCGCCATCCACTCTTGCCGCTTCATAAAGCTCCGGACTAATCGCTGACATTCCAGCCAAGTAAATAATCGCGCCCCAACCAATATTTTGCCAAATATCAGAGCCAACTAATATTCCCCTGAACCAGTCCAAGGAGGTCAAAAAGTTTATTGGCCCAATTCCTATTTCAGAAAGCCAGCCATTGATCAAGCCAGTACTTTCGGAAAGAAACGCTAGCAATATCCCGTAAATAATAACCCATGATAAAAAGTGAGGCATATAGCTCAGCGTTTGCACTATTCGCCTGTACCAAATCAGCCGACATTCATGAAAAATAATGGCGAGCAGGATTGGCGGAAACGCACCAAATATTAACTTGTAGAAGCTGATGATAAACGTGTTCGTTAATAGCTGCTCAAAATAGGGAGATTGGTAAAATGATTGGAAATGCTTATACCACGGATCTGCCCATGGACTCCCGATAATACCCTCCATAATATTGAAATCTTTAAAGGCAATAATGACACCGTACATAGGAACGTACTTATAAATAATAAAGTAGACCAGCCCGGGCAACAGCATCAGATAAAAAGCTTTATTTTTCCAAACGATGAATAGCACGTGTGACCAACTTCGTTTGTTTAATTTCGGCGCTTGCTTACTTGATACAACGATATTTTTTTCCATTACATCACCTCGCATCCTACATATATAAGCCCTTTCACAAATCTTTCACGCCTGTATCTGACGATATCCACATTATAAAACGGCGAAAATTGGAAATATATGCAGAGATACAACGAAAATGTAACAATATCAACACATTGGCGGTGAGCCTCAATAATTAAAAAATTCTTGCCAAACGTAGCAAGAATTTAACGCTTTAATCGCCTTTAATTTTCGGTAACAAAATTCTTACAACCGTTCCAACGTGCTTTTTGCTGGCAATCTTTAAACCATAACATTGCCCAAAGTAAATCTGAATTCGTTCATGAACATTGATTAAACCGATACTATTGAAGCCACCTCTATAACGCTCCGCCTCCTTATGCACTAACAATTCTCTTACTACTTCCTTCTCTATTCCAACTCCGTTATCTCTAATAAAGATTTTTAGTCTATTCTCCGACAACTTGCTTTTAATGACGATTTTTCCGTATGGCTTTGAAGCAACGCCATGAAATATCGCATTCTCGATTATAGGCTGCAAAGTTAATTTCAACATTTTGTATTGTAGAGCCTCCTCTTCAATCTCGAAGCTCATGGAAAATTTATCACCGAATCTCATTTGTTGAATTTGTAAGTACATTTGAATGGACTTCAGCTCCTCCGCCAAAGTTACGAATTTGGACCGTTTGTCAAAGCTAAACGATAGTAAACCTACTAAGGAACGAATCGTTTTTCGCACCTCGTCAGTTTTGTTTTGTTTGGCTAAGCTTCCGATGCAAGCCAGTGTATTGGATAAAAAAATGAGGACCGATTTGGCTTTGGAGCATATTCAATTCGTACTCCTTCTTGCTTTGCTCCATTTCCTGATTTTTTTTAAACAAATACTGAATTCTATCAATCATGCCATTATAGCTGTTCGTGAGCTTTCCAATCTCATCCTTCCGGTTACTTGAAATACGTGGCATTTCGGTTAAGCTAGTAATTGAGTCCATTCGATTCGCCAACTTTCGAATAGGACTAGTTAAATATCTGCTTAATATAAGAGAGCTTACCAAAACAATAATAACTAAAATAGTCGCTGCATGACGATAGTTTGCATACAGCGTATTAATATTTCGATTAAAGTCAGCTTCATCAATTAATGCAACTAAACTCCATTCTAACCGATTCTTGTCTGTTTTTATCGCTACTAATGACAGATCGGGACTATTGAAGCTACTGACTCCAGCTGGAAGCTCGGTTAATGAATCAATAAAATAACTGCTTGGCTGTCTAGGGTATAGCGATGGCTCGTACGGGATAAGCGAATTTCTAATGTCGGTCGTTACGACTTCTCCAGTAGGAGTCAAAACAACAAAAGTCTGATTTTTATTAAATAGCATGGGAGACAGCTTCTCGGATAAATGGTCTAAGTTAATTTCGACGACAACGGCGCCATGAAATTGATTATTGTCAGCAACTACAGGGCTGACAAAAGCAACTGTTTCCCCTGCGGAGAGCGGAGAATGATAAGGCTCACTCCAACTAATTCCGCCAAAGTTCTTCCTCGCCAGCTCGTATAATCTGGAAATATTCGGATTACCTAAAATATCGTAATGGACTTGCTGACTAGAATACACCTCACCTTCCTCTCGTATGAAGTAAATCGTTTGAACGATCGAGGAGTGTATTTCTGCATAGTTTTTTAAGAAACTTGACGCCTCACCCGAATCTTCTAACCTGCGTAGTTGAGCTTGGTCAGACAATGTTAGCATGATATTTTGAATGCTTTCCATATAAAGGTTAAGAAATTGATTTGTATTGTTTAATAACGAATTAGAATCATAAATCACTTGATTTCGAAAGATCTTAATCGAGTCAGACATATTGCTAATCGATAGCCCTCCAAATAAGAGCAAGGTTGACAAAAATAAAAATAGAAAGTGTTTTGCAGCGATGCTTAATTTGAGCAAGCTCATCAGTTTGTCCATCGCTCCCCCTCTTTTCTAAATTCCTTTGGGGTTCGTTCGGTCCATTCCCGAAAAAGGGCTGAAAAATATCGATAGCTAGGGATCCCAACTCGATCTGCAATCTCATATATTTTTAAATTAGTCGTTTTAAGGAGCTCTATCGCCTTTTCAATGCGAAGTCTAGTGGTAAATTCATTAAACGACTCCCCAACCTCTTCTCGAAACAGACGACCGATATAATTTGGACTTAAACCGACCTGGTTGGCTATCCCGCTTAATGTTAGCGTTCCTTCCAAATTTGCTTGAATTATTTGTATCGTTCTCTGTACTTCATTCCTGTATCGAAACCCGGCATAGTTGTTCGCCTTCAATTCATTTACTAGAAATAGAATGATTTCCTCTAGCATTTTGCAGCCTAAAATGTGTTGTGTACCTTCCCATACTTGACCGATGTTATAATATTTGCTAAAGCTCTCATTCCTCCACCTGATCAGGAGCGCTTTGAGCTGTTCAGGCTCAATTTGGTGCTTGCACGCCCATTCGTAAATGGTTGTCTGGATAAACTGCTGCAATTTATCGATATGGCTTAGTGAGCCGTTCATTTTCTTTTCGAGCCCTATTGCTAAATCCTCTGTTATATTACTGAATGACCGCTGCTTTTCGATGACAGCTCCAGGCTCATGGTAAAAAGCAAAGCTATCGTTCCCATTCAGCTCATCAATCAGCATCGATAGCTCCTCTCTACTTTCTCTGCAATCGATGAGCAATGAAAACAGCCTTACCTCTGAGCTAAGATACGGATATTCGTCTTCCAACTCATACTTTATTTTTTTTCATCAGCTTTTCTAACCATTGATTTAAAGGCTCAGAGCTATCATCGTTACTAGTAAAGGTTAGTAAATAGCTTCCAATCTTGATTGGAAGCCATTGAAATTGAACGGTGGAGCGTTGCTCGTTATCATCTAATATTTTTTTGCAGCGTCCGATCAATAAAGCTCAGATCTGTTAAATCAGCATAGACGAACAGTTTGACAAACCTTTCAATGGATTGAAACAAGGAATGAAAAGCAGCCAAAGGGTTTGTATCCGCTTTCATAATTTCGTTTAGCCTTTCTGACTGCTGCCACCGCCTCTGTTCACGGGCGTTTTGTTGAAGGGAGCGTTCTTTTAACAACCCAGCCCTTGCTTTACTAATCGCTTCTCCTATGACCTCTTCCTCTAAGAATGTTTTCACCAGATAATCAACGGCCCCCAGCTTCAGCGCTCGCTGAGCAAATTGAAATTCACTATGAGCAGTTAATAAAATTACTTGGATCAAAGGATAGTCTCTTTTAAGCCTATCGATTAATTCTAGGCCGTCCATTCCAGCATCGTGATATCTGTTATTATCACGTCAGGCTGGCTTCTGTGACAACTATCCAGCGCTGCCACGCCATTTTCCGCTTCGGCGACTAACGCAGCTCCACACGCTTTCCAATCCACCAGCTTTAATTCCTCTCTTATCGGTCGTTCATCGTCTACGATTAATACGTCCAACAAATCCTCCTTCAATTCTTCGCCTCCGCCTTTATCAAAGCGGCTTTCCAGATTATCCCTCTGCTCCATCTTATCACATTCCCCTTTCGTTCCTCGGTATACGTCCGCAGGTTCTAACCAGTCGTGATAACGCCATTAAATGAGAAAAGGACCTCATTCATTAAGTCCGCCCATCGTTCACATCAGACCTCTAGTGCTTGAAACCTTTCGGCCTTATTATCGTAAATGAGTGATCAAGCCATTTGAGGTGGAAAAAATGAACAAGACGTATACGTTTACCGATCGTTTATTTTTTTTCAAAAAAAAGAAAGGTAACCGTTTTTGACGGAAGCGGCTCGATCGTCGGCGAAATTGTCCGCTCCCATCCAGATCAAATTGACCTGAACGACGCGAACCTTAGGAAAGACTCCTTTTACGCCTTTACAGACCGCAATGGAAAATTAACAGCATCCTTAGCCGTCGCTAAAGATCACTGGAAAAGCTTGGTTCGTTATCGTTACCAGCTTCAGCGCGACTCGACAAAGAAGCCATTCGAACTGAAGGATAAAAATTGGGTCTCTTATTTATACTTTCATGCATACGGCCCCATCGATGGTATCGACTTTGAAGTTTATGAGAATTGGAAGGGTGGCCTCAGTTTAAAGGCTGATAAACAGCCGTTTGGTTCAATCGACACAAGTGAGTTAACCGGAGAGGTCACGATATTAGTAAACAGAGAGGCCGGCGCGTTTTTAACCTCACCGGACCTATTATCATTAGCCTATTGCATGTATCGACTTTATCAAATCGAAAGTACGATTATTGAGGAGTTACTAACATAATGCAGTTTCTCCTACTCTTTTACTTGATCCGCGTACGACGGATTGATGATATTGGCCCCTGCTTTTCCTGTCAGTACTCGAGTCATATTTTCGGCAGCCAGCAGCGCCATCTTTTTTTCGCGTATTGATGCTGGCGCTGCCGATATGAGGAAGCGCGACGACCTGCGATAATGACAGAAGCGGGTGATCGACAGGGACGGGCT
The DNA here is from genome assembly GCA_001310555.1 of Bacillus sp. JCM 19058. Next base: position 26,968 of record BAXO01000018.1, on the reverse strand, counting down.
CACGCTCAAAAACGTCAAGTCCTGCAGCCCAAATGCGATTGCTAATTAACGCTTGATACAAGTCGTCCTCATCAACAACTCCTCCACGAGAAGTATTAACTAGTACGGCCGTATTTTTCATTAGCGCAAATTGCTTTTTGTTTATTAGGTTCTTCGTTTCCGGGGTGTACGGGACGAGCACACAAACAAAATCAGAAATTTTCAACAGCTCACTAAGCTCCAGCCTCTCGATCCCCAGTTCCTGCTCCAGTTCAGGCTTAGCCGAGCGATTCTGATAAACAAGCTTCATGTTAAAGCCTTTAGCTCTTCTCGCTACCGCAGCACCGATACGCCCAAGACCAATGATTCCTAGCGTCGCACCATATATATCTTGGCCTGTCAAAAGCATCGGTGACCATGTTCTCCACTTTCCGTCCTTCAAGTATTGCTCCGCTTCCGGGACTCTTCTCGCCGCTGCCATTAGTAGAGCAAAGGTCAAATCAGCCGTTGTTTCCGTTAACACTCCAGGCGTATTTGTCACAGCGATTCCTTTCTTTGTAGCATCGTCAACATCAATATTGTTATAGCCCACCGCCATATTGCTAATTGCCTTTAACCTGCCCGCAAGGTCCAACAGCTTCCGATCCACCGACTCAGTCAGCATACAATAAAGCCCATCGACGTATGCGATTTCCCTTTCCAGAACATTGCGCGGCACCGGCTCGTCTTCCTTCTCCCACATCTTGACGGTACATCGTTCCTGCAAATAAGCCAACGCTCGTTCTGGAATTTTACGGGTGATATATATGCTTGGTTTCATCGCTTGAGCCTCCTTCTTTTACGTTCAATCATACCATAATCAAAATGGCTTCCAAGAATCGTCCATCCTTATAATAACCAGAGGAACCCCACTTTTTTTTCTAACTTTCTTTAAAGGTTGTTTTCTCTCTTTTGAGAAATAAAAAGAACCTGCCTTAATGACAGGTTCACTATCTATTATGCATGCCTGCTTGATTTCCGCTGGCCGCCGCGACTTTGCCGGCGTGGTCCACGCTCGCTTTTGCGGTAGTTCGAGCGACGACGGTCATCGCGTCGCTGCCTATACGGCTTTCCGCCTCCATCGTAGCGCCGCTTCTTTGCACGTAAAGGCGCTTCGGCAGTTAACGACACAGGGTCGTGTCTGGCTCCTTTGTTAACAGCTTCAGTGCGGCAGCAAGTGTTGCTGTCGCATCTGCCTCCTCTAGTAACTCCTTCGCCGCAACGAGATAAGCATCGGCGCTGTCCTCATGGACGACGCGGCGCAGCTGATCCAACGCCAGCTTTTGCTGCCCCGCAATGGCCTCTTCATAGGTTGGTACACTACGGCGCGTCATTTTCTTTTTGGAAAGCTGTTCGATTGCTTTGACATGCTCTTTTTCGCGTGGGGTCGAGAAGGTCACAGCAACACCGGATTTCCCAGCGCGTCCCGTCCGGCCAATCCGGTGCACGTAGCTCTCCGGATCCTGTGGCAAGTCAAAATTGTACACGTGTGAAACTCCACTAATATCCAGTCCACGTGCGGCTACATCTGTCGCAACTAATACATCAATAAGTCCGTTTTTAAACTTACGCAAAACGCTGTCGCGCTTTGCCTGATTTAAGTCCCCGTGAATACCTTCCGCACGATAGCCCCGCTTGGCTAATGCTTCGGCAAGCTCGTCGACGCGGCGCTTTGTCCGTCCAAAAACGATCGCCAGCTCTGGCATGTGAATATCGAGCAATCGACAAAGTGTATCGAATTTCTGCCGCTCATGGATTTCGATATATTGCTGCTCGATATTTTCCATTGTAACTTCTTTTGCTTTCACCGCAATTGTTTGCGGATCCTTCATGAAGCTTGTGCCAACTTCTCAATCCGTTTTGGCATCGTTGCTGAGAACAATAAAGTTTGGCGCTCATCAGGCACCTCCTTCAGGATCGTTTCAATATCCTCAATAAAACCCATGTTCAGCATTTCGTCTGCTTCATCGAGTACGACGATATCGACTTCCTGAAGGCGAATCGTCTTGCGTCGCATATGATCCATTAAACGACCCGGAGTCGCAACAACGACATGAGGCTTTCGCTTCAAGTCGCGTATTTGCTTGCGCATATCCTGTCCACCATAAACAACGACAGTACGGACCCCTTTATATCTTCCAAATTGGCTCAAAGACTCAGCTACTTGATTAGCCAATTCACGTGTCGGTGCCAAAATTAAGGCCTGTACGTGGTCTTCCTCTACATTAATCCGTTCAATTAACGGTAAACCGAAGGCACCGGTTTTCCCTGTACCGGTTTGTGCCTGACCAATAATATCCTTTCCTTGTAAAGCCGTCGGGATCGTCGCTGCTTGGATCGGTGTCGCCTCATTAAAGCCGATGCTTGTTACAGCTCGAACGATTTGATGGTTCAAGCCAAATTCATAAAAAGTGACCAAATGTAAAATCTCCTTTATTTTTCAAGTTTTCCTGCCCAACCATCGAAAAGCACTTCATTTACCGAAAATGACCGGTGCTAATAAAAGTGTAACGGTAAGCTGCGACACACATCGATGTCGTTCAGCTCGCAGGAGCTTGACATCTGGGAATTCGCGGAGAAGCCTTTCTCTTCTTAATATCACAGTAAAAACCATATCCCACAACAATCTGGAATATGGTTATCCTGATGCTATGTGTCGCCTGTCATGAAATAACGCGGCTTATCGCCAAACCCCGTATTTAATCGGTGGGCGGCGTAAAATCTTTTTAAATACCGTTCGTAATTTTACCACAGCAGCTTTTATAAAGCAAGCTGCGAACATCTAAGTTATCCACAAACACACATGTTCTATATGCATTGCAAACAGTGAATTTCTCCAGTCCCCTCGAAATTATCCACATACGACTTGTGGATAATCATCCTCGATAAAATAAAACTTTCAATGGTGGGAGGTGGTTTTGTCTTTCGACGGGAGATTAGAACGGGAAATGTCTGTTCCAGTCAAACTAAATTGGCTGAAAAATCCATTACTTAGTTGCTTCATTCATAAAAGAAATTGTGCAAAAAGGCATCATGGAAGATGCTAACAAACGACAGATGGAGGCATCTGCAAAAGAAAGGATCAATATAACTATCCCTCTCCATTTCCTGTTGTTATACTAGAAAATAAAAAAAAGGGTGAGGATAATGAAAAAAAACGAATCAAATGGCACGGATCCTATTGTATCGTCTAACGAAGCCTGGAGCAGAAAGCCTGTCTGGTCCATATTGCTGACTATAGCTGGTTTCTTTGTTGCTTTGTACGTAGGAACCACCCCTGCGGTGATGGTCTGGGGCGCTGACACCGACAGCTTAATTAGCCGACTCGTTGCAGGGGCTGGAGTCACAATCGCTGCGATCGGTGTAGTTTATCTGTTACGGTCCCATGGACGGCAAGCATGGTCGGCGCTTCGTTTGCAGTGGAGATGGACAATCGCCCTAGACGTGTTAGTTGGTGTGATGCTGGCACTATTGGTTATCGTTGCCTCCAATATCGTGTCAGTAACTGTCGGTGCAGCGGAGTGGCGGAGCTGGATCAGTGTTCAACCAGATATTGCGCTCAACGTGCTTGCCTCCTCCTTCATAGTCATTCTACTCGTTCAAGCTTTTCCAGAGGAGCTGCTTTTCCGCGGACATTTGTTTACTACACTATCGGAAAAACTCTCGCCTTGGAGCGTGCTGTTACTTACCTCAGTGGCTTTCGGATCGATTCATATCCTCTCACAAAGCCCTGCCGAAGGAGTAGGTGAAAGAATTCTTTATGTAGTTTCATCCACAGGACTTGGATTTATGCTGGCAGCGGGGAGAATTGCGAAGGGTACACTATGGCTTCCGGTTGGTCTACATCTTGGTCACAATTTATTTCAGCAGATCTTTGTTACTGTTGATGATGGTCCGTATAGTGTCCAACTTATTGTATCTACAGTGTTAATGGTGTTGGCGGGGTTTATTTTCCTATATTGGCGAAGTAGGCGAGACCTGTCAAAAAGAGGTAGTTACAACTAAATGCATTTCATAATATTAAAAATTCAATTGAAAGGAAAATTTTTCAAGTAATTCATAAACAAGGCGTACCCGATGACACCAATGACAATTGAAATGAGCACAACAATAAATGCCTTTGTACGTCGTTTCATTAAAATAACCTCCCGAGATTTTAGGGTTTTAATAATGATCCAACCATTTTTACAATATGAAGCACTTTTTATCAGCATTAAATAAATGATACAACTATAAAAGCCCCGGTTCAATCATTTCGTACGCTTTTGTTTGTTAACCGTTCGTTTCTGCCAATGTAAACTGCCATAGATCGATCTGGATGTTGTTCTATTTACCCTACCTAGGCACTGGAACATGGTTATACCCGTCAGAAGCTCGACAACAAATGCCGAAAACATTCCAACTCCAAAATGCAGCCTTCAGTAGTATCAATATATTTATACTTCTAGGTCACTATACGGCCTTTCCCCCATTTTGACATTCAAGTTTATCAGCCTGAATTTGTGAATGGTGAAGAATTCTAATACATATTCAGGCCCGTTCGTTCAAGCGCGCTTCCATGTGCCCTAGAGGCAGGTGATTTAACCAAACAGGGATGTACCAGCGCAGCTTATCCTCCATCCCATTTAGTCTCCCTCCACCTTGTTTTTAAGAGCGCTCGCTAAATTAAAGGATTTCCGAATGTTGATTGCGAACTCTCTAACTACTATCTTTTACGGGGGTATACAATGAACACAACTTTTTCTTTTTCGAAGGTTCTAGTCATCGGTAGTGGCTTTTTTTGCTTTAACACTAGTCTGGACTTTTTATAATGCGTATATGCCATTGATTCTTGGTCAGCATATTGAGCGAACGAGTATTATCGGGGCTATTATGGGATTAGATAACCTCCTTGCCGTCCTGCTTATCCCTTTTATCGGTGCTTGGTCTGATAAAGTAAGAACAAAATACGGTAAACGCCTGCCGTTTCTAATCGTTGGCATGCCATTAGCGGCCTTATTTTTTATTTTAATTCCGTTTGTCCAAATGAATTTATGGCTATTGCTGGCCATCGACGTTGTCTTTCTGCTCGCCATGACTTTATATCGCGCGCCAGTCATCTCCTTAATGCCCGATCATACGCCGCCCGAAAAGCGTTCATTAGCCAACGGTTGCATTAATCTCATGGGAGGAATCGGCGCAATTATCGCCTTGTTCATTCTTTCCAGATTGTATGTGATTGAGGCCTATTACCCATTTCTCGTTGCGAGCATTCTGTTAATCGCCTCGTTTATCTGTTTATTCCTTGTCGTCGACAGGAATCCGCCCTATACCGCCGACACGACAGCAGAACAGGAGGAAACGCTCGCCTCACGCTCTCTCATGTCTGGGATTAAGCAGCTGTTTTTGCCGGCCAACCGTGCACCATTATTTATCTTATCAGCCATTTTTTTATACTTTATCGGCTACGCTTCCGTGGAAGCTCTATTTACCCTGTATGCCACGCGAACGCTTGGCTTCGCTGATGATAGCGCCGGTATGACGCTTGGCTTTTTCAGCTTGTCCTTTGTGCTGTTTGCCCTTCCCGCAGGGTGGGTCGGACAAAAACTCGGAAAAATCCCAACGATGTTCATCGGCCTTTTGCTGCTTCCGTGTGTGTTCTTTATTATCCCTTTTTTTGAAACCGTCCTGCTCTTACAAATTCTCCTGTTTATTGCCGGGGTAGCCTGGGCATTAATCAATGTTCAGGCCTATCCACTCGTCGCCGATTTGGGCGGAATGGTGCAGATTGGATTATTTACAGGGCTCTATTATTTATTTTCCATGACGGCAAACCTAATCGGTCCCGCTTTGCTTGGAGGTCTAATGGATCAGTTTGGCGGTTCTGCCTTGTTTTACACTTCCGGATTGACGTTCATACTCGCCTTTTTATTGCTACAGCAAGGCAAAAAAAAGGCTTGCCGTAGCCAGCCGGTCAAATATGGTTAAAATATAGCGTGCATGTTTCCCTTATGAATCGGACAATTTATTAAAAAGTAATCTTGTTCGGAGGGATAACTATGGATAAACAATTAAATAACGCCCAGCTACCGGAAAGGCCTGAGCCGTATTGGCGAATTTCGACCAGCTGCCTGCTTTCCCTGCACTAGAAAAAGATCTTTCCGTTGAAGTGGCGATTGTCGGCGGAGGACTGACTGGACTTACGACGGCCTACTTATTAGCAAAGTCTGGTATTCAGGTCGCGTTATTGGAGGCTGATGTACTTTTAAACGGCACAACCGGACATACGACCGCTAAAATAACAGCACAGCACGATATCATTTATAACGAATTTATGCAGCATTTCGGCGCCGAAAAAGCAAAAAGCTATTATCAAGCAAACGAGAACGCTCTTCATTTTATCCGCGATTTCGTAAATAGTGAAAGGTTGGCTTGTGACTTCTCGGATGAGGATGCCTATTTATATTCGACAACCAATATTGGGGTGCGGAAGCTTGAGCAGGAATTTAAAGCTTACGAGAACCTTGGGATTCCAGGCGAATGGGTCGAGAAGACGCCATTAGACTTAGGAATCAAAGGGGGTCTAACGATGAAAAATCAGGCCCAGTTCCATCCGCTCAAATATGCGGCTCACTTAATTAAAGGGGCAATAGAACACGGTGGAATTTTTTTTGGAGAAACAGTCGCCCTCGATATAGAAGGGGGAGAAAAACCGACGATTGTTACTCGAAATGGCCCAAAAATCTCGGCCGATCATGTCGTTATCGCCTCCCATTTTCCTTTTTTCGATGGTGGAGGACTTTATTTTACTAGGATGTATGCTGAACGGTCTTATGTTGTCGCGGCGACAATTGAACAGGAATATCCTGGCGGCATGTATTTAAGTGTAGACAATTCCGTACGATCGCTGCGTTATACAAATATGGACGGCAAGAAACTGATTCTTGTCGGCGGCGAAAAGCATAAAACCGGACAAGGGATGGATACGCTTAATTATTATGAGGCGTTACAAACGTTCGGCAAAGACTTGTTCCAACTCTTCGATGTTCGTTTCCGTTGGTCGGCGCAGGATTTGACGACCCTCGACAAATTACCTTATATCGGAAAAGTCACTGACCGACACCCAAATATTCTTGTCGCCACCGGCTTTCGAAAATGGGGAATGACGACTAGTACAGTCGCTGCCCATCTGTTGAATGACTTAATTCATGAGCGCTCCAATCCATTGGAAGAATTGTATTCGCCATCCCGTTTTTCAGCTGACCCAAGTATTAAGCAGTTCATTAGTACAAATGCCGACGTTGCTAAGCACCTCGTCCAAGGAAAACTGGAAGACAGCGATAAATCGATTCATGATCTGGAGGATGACGAAGGGGCAGTCGTGAAGATAAATGGTAAGAGAACCGGAGCCTATAAAGACCGGGAAGGTGAGCTCCATCTCGTTGACACGACCTGTACACATCTAGGCTGTGAAGTGAGCTGGAACCACGGCGATCGAACGTGGGATTGCCCTTGTCATGGCTCGCGTTTCTCCTATCGAGGTGAGGTCATTGAAGGCCCGGCCGAAAAGCCGCTGACCAAGCTAGCGCTTAAAAGAACGTAAGCTGCTAAAGAAGGTCAATAAATCAACAATGTAAAAGATAGAAAAAGCAGAAAAGAAGCAGCGAGGAGTTACCTCTCCGCTGCTTTTTTGCAAGCTTTTATAAGGACACGGCAGGCTCCAAAATGGTAATGGCTGGTTCGATCGTATTCAAGTTCATAATAGACCCGATCGGAATCGCTGCTTTATAAGTCCCGTGCGCAGTAGCCAGGTTCGTCAAGAGCGGTTTACCCAGAGGTACGACGAATTCATTGACCAAGTCTGTGAAGGTTACACCATAAGCAGGCGGACATTGTGTACATTCACCTATAATAATCCCTATACAATCACGAAATTTACCGGCTTGTTCCAAATTCTTCATATATCTGTACACGGTGTTGACCGGTTCATGCGTTTCCTCCAAAAGCAGGATTTTACCACGTGTATCGATTTCAAACGGTGTTCCCAACCCTCCTAGAAAGGATGTCAAGTTTCCACCTACGACTGGACCAGTCACATTTCCAGGAACTTTGCCAACCAGAGGGATATTCGTTGGATTTTCAATGGGTCTGGGGGAAATTCGCGTTGAAGTCGCCGCATAAAACTGATTGAAATTGTAAGCCGGTTCTTCAGGGGTAAAATTAATGAGCATCAAACTCTGAAAAGTAATCAAATTAGCAAATTGATAGAGCGCATTTAATAAGATGGTAATATCACTGTAGCCCGAGATGATTTTCGGATGGCTGGAGATGAAAGCGTAATCCAAATAAGGGAGGATACCAGCTACCCCTACCCCTCCCCGGTTGGCAAAATCAATTTCACCTCTTTAGTGTCAAACATATTCATTAAATCAGAGGCACGCTCTTGATTTGTGCCTGCCAAAAAAACCATTGCGGGCATAGACATGCTCTCCCAGTACAACTTTAAAACCTAATCCTTCTAAAGTATTAATCCGTTCATTAATGATCTCTTCATTTTCCGGACTACCCAGGGTGACGACCCCGATTGTGTCCCCGGGTTCAAGCAGTGGTGGTCTAATCGCCATACATATCCTCCCCCTTCCCTATGCACTTTATCAAATGCACCGGGGAGGGCATTTGTGCTTGTCAATTGATCATAGGCAAACTCTCGCTGGTTATGTAGACGAATCTTCTTGTTACGTTGCAGTCCCACTCCTTCGTCTGAGAACCTTGCTTTTACGAATGAGGACAATCTGCCGTGTCGAATGCTTGATGCATAAAGGCCGAGTCAGACCTTCTGCGTAGTCTGCCTTCAAATCCGCATCCGTTATTCCGGAAAATTCTTTGCTCAAATCACGGTCACTACGCTCTACATTTTTTTGAGTTCACAAGACATTGACTCTCCCGTAACGTCATAGTTTATGATTTAAATGAAAGGGGGATTAAGATTATACGACAGAGCGAGAACCGGGCATTTCTGAAAGAACAATAGCTTCCTATAACGGTTTAAGTTTCCTCTCACTTAAGAAAAGCATGGGAAAATGGTGGTCACAGATGAAGACTTACTACTCATTTTCTTTTATTACGTGATTTTAAAATAGTTACGTCCAAAAATACGCTAAGAACAAGAATAAAGAATGGACTTTAAATATATTACATAGGAGGAAATCGTATTGAATACTTGTGTTAAATGTGGAGCCGTGCTTTCTCAAAAGAATACATGCGAATCGATATTCAATGAATTTATGGCACTTGAATTCACCGATCCTAGCTACGGGCAAGTACACTTTCTAACTGTTGCCTCGTACATGGTCCAACATGAAGGCTACAGCGATGAAATGTATGTATGGGTCCAAACCGCATTACGGAGGCATTTGGAGGAAGGATATCCTACTGAGTTGATACGTCAAGATATGGCCAGAGGACCAGGGAGCAGCAAGGTATTCGAAGACCCATGAATGCAATATCACTACCCAAGGTAGCTTGGACCATAACAATCGCCGATGTAGCCTCACAAATGTATGACTCCGATAGTTATTGTAAGCTCGTAAGGCAGTGGGGGCGTACTACGCTGAAAGAAATGGACCCACTGGTTATGAAAAGTAATGATTAAGCTAACGTTCCCCGTTAGCTTAACAAACAGGCGGCAATTGTACAGACGAGTAGGGTTCATTTTTATATCTATGTGTTTGCGGTTCGTCTTGTATTTCGATTTCCTTTATTTCTCTTAAGAACGAGTTGACATCCATTTCTGATTCAAGGTATTCGTTTGAGTAATCTCTAATGTGAGATAACGCGCTAATATTATATTAGGTCCACCGGAAGCCTCTTGTAAAAATAGTGACTTAAGGTTTCTCCGATAAATTTGGCTTCCGTCTCAATTGTTTTGAATCCTTCATGCATATGTGTATATGGTATGTGTAAGAGGTATCTGAGTCGCCCGCGCCGTTATAAATCCTTCTGATCGACATGAAGCTCAATCACATTCCCGTCAGGATCTGCACAAAAGAATTGGGCAAAACCGCTGACACTGCTTGGATTTTCAACTAGCGGAACATTTTGCTGCTTCAGCTTTGCCAACCCTTTGTGGTAGTCCTTCACTCGAATCGCAAAATGGGCGGCACGCGTATTAATCGCTGTTGTCTCCTTTGGCTTCATTGTTTGGTCGTGAATCAGGTGAAGCTGCTGTTGACCTATTTGATACCAAGCACCGTCAAAATCGAAGTTGGGACGCTCTAGCTCCTGTAACCCGAGAACTGTGCCATAAAAGTGCTTTGCAGCCTTAACATCGCTCACGTTAACGGCAACATGATGAAGCATTGTCTCATTTATCATTTAAAGCTCTCCTTTCGCTCCTTTTTTTTATTTGTCTCGCTGACGTATCAATCGTTCAGTCACTTGATAACGTTCATTACTTGAAAATGCTTCCGTTATGCCAAGAGACTTGCTTCATACATTTCGTCAAAGTCATGTAGAATTTGATAAAGGTAATCGCATGCTTCCTTTTTCTCGAAATCAAGGACAATCGCTCTTTTTGACATCATTTCAAAATCACATTCACCTCTTTCAAGAACCGAAAGTTACCTCTTATGTTACACAGAGATAAGCCGGAAGTATAGGTATTTGCCGAAAAAAGCTTAGCTTCCTAAAACAAATTAAAAGTCATATTCTCCATGACGGTCCGAGTCCGATTTCGTTAAGCGTGACAAAGCCAACCTTAATTAGGCTGGCTTTTCATTCATTTATCCAGTTTCAGCTTTGCCAATGCGTCAGCAAGAGCGGTGTTGCTAAAATCGTCCTTTTTGTCTTGTTTTTTTTCAAATAATTCGCGACCTCGCGCTTGGAAACATTTTTGTGCTTGTTTTTTTTGCGTCGTTCCTCAAAGGTGGAGCGTTTTTCGCGATGTCCGCAAACGCAAGCAAACATTTGTGCATCTCCCTCACCCCAGAGCTCGAGCTTCTTTTTACATTTAGGGCAGCGGGCATTCGTCGTTTTTGTAATACTTTTGCGATAGCCGCACTCGCGATCCTGACAAACCCGCATTTTTCCCTTTTTGCCGTTCACTTCAAGCAGTAGCTTGCCGCATTCTGGACATGCACTGCCTGTTACATTGTCATGCTTGAATGTTTTCGCGCTTTTCTTAATCTCCGAAACAATGGCTCCAGCATAACCCTTCATATCCTTAATGAACGCTTGCTGTGGCAGTTTTCCTTTCGCGATTGCCTCTAGTTTTTGCTCCCATTCAGCTGTTAAAGCAGGAGATTTTAATTCTGCTGGTACCAATTCGAGTAGCTGCTTACCTTTTGAAGTGATCTTCAGCTCCTTGCCATGCTTTTCAATCAAAAAGGAATTAAACAGTTTCTCGATAATATCGGCCCTTGTCGCAACTGTCCCAATTCCTCCTGTTTTCCCAAGCGTATTCGCCAACTTTTGATCCTCTTCTGCCATAAATGCCGCTGGACGTTCCATAGCTGACAGAAGCGTCCCTTCTGTAAACCGGGCAGGAGGCTTCGTTTGTCCCTTTTTGATATGAACTTGCTTGATTTGGAGGGCGTCGCCTTTTTGAAGCGCAGGCAATGGTTGCTTTGCTTCACCCTCATCGTCTGTTAGCTCCTGCACCTTATCGTACGCTTCCTTCCATCCGAGCGAAAGCACTCTCTCCCCTTTGGCGCTAAAGCTTTCCTCACCCACTGTCGCAGAAACAGTCGTTTGCTCGTATTGGTAAGGCGGGAGAAGAACAGCTAAAAACCGGCGGACAATTAAGCTATACAGCTTTGCTTCTTTATCGCTTAATGAATGCGGTGCTGCTTGCTCTGTCGGAATGATGGCATGATGATCGGAAACCTGCCTATCATCGACAAAAGGAAGTCTTCCTTTCAATGACGATTTTTTCAGGCGCGCAACTAGCTTTCGATACGGCTGAACATCGCATGCCTGCAAGCGTTCAGCTAGTGTGTCAACGAGGTCGGAGGAAAGAAAGCGCGAATCCGTCCTTGGATAAGTAATAGCCTTATGCTGCTCGTATAGTCGCTGCAGGACGGATAACGTTTCTTTTGCCGAATAGCCGAAGCGTTGGTTCGCTTCGCGCTGCAATTCAGTTAAATCATAAAGCTTTGGCGCAGGTGATTTTTGGCATTCTTCCTTACGTCCATCACCTTCGCGGGCTTCCCTTTTAATCGTTGCTCCAATGCCTTCGCCTTATCTTCCTGAAACAGACGACGCTCATTTGTCTTTTCGTTAAGCCAGTGGAGCACGAGACCATCTTTCGTCTCCAGTTCAATCTGGTAAAACGGCTTAGGGCGGAAGCTCTGGATTTCCTGCTCGCGCTTTGCTACCATCGCTAACGTCGGTGTTTGTACTCGACCACACGACAATTGTGCATTATATTTTGTCGTTAACGCCCTCGTCCCATTAATACCGACATACCAATCAGCCTCCGCCCGGGCGACAGCTGAAGCGTACAACGGTTCATACTCTTTGCCGTTTTTCAATTTTCGAAATCCGTCCCGTATCGCCCGGTCAGTAACAGAGGAGATCCAAAGTCGCTTGATCGGCTTCTTCACAGCGGCTTTTTCCAACACCCATCGTGCGACAAGCTCTCCCTCTCGTCCGGCATCGGTTGCAATTACAATGCTGCCAACATCCTTGCGGTGAAGCTGAGACTTCACCGCTTGGAATTGACGGCCCGTTTGCTTGATAACGACAAGCTTTAACCGCTCAGGAATCATTGGCAAATCCTCAAGCTTCCATGATTTATATTGTTCCCCGTAGCTTTCAGGCTCTGCTAAAGTGACTAAATGACCGAGAGCCCAAGTCACAACATAACGGTCCCCTTCAAAAAAAACCGTTCCCCTTTTTATGGCAATTCAACACCTTCGCGATATCGCGTGCAACCGAAGGCTTTTCTGCCAATACAACTGTCTTGCTCATATAAACATCCTTTCCTTTTAACTCGTGCTATTATCATAGCATTCCTTCAGCAAAAGGAAAACGTCAGTCAGATTAGGAAACGAGTTTTAAACCTACAGCAGCACAAATAATCATCGTAATAAACAAAATTCGTAGCCTATCCTTCGATTCATTATAGAAAAGCATCCCGACGAGTGCGCCTCCTGATGCACCAATCCCTGTCCAGATCGCATATGCCGTCCCCATCGGCAGCACTTCCATGGCGAGTGACAAAAGAGCGAAGCTAATACCAAACGCTCCGATCAAAAAAAATCAATGCCTTCAGCTTTTTCGTCTTATTCCACTGATTGATCATAGCGACACCAAGCATTTCAAACAGTCCGGCAAACACTAAATAAACCCATGCCATTAGGAGACCACCTCCTTCACTTGCTCCTTATCATCGCCTTCATCACCATCTGGTGTCTTTAATTTCAGTCCAGCAACTCCGGCCAACAGTAATAATATTAACAGCAAAACTGACCACCGGAACGGCTCACCAAACAAAACAATATCCAATATGACTGTACCTACCGTTCCTAACCCTACAAAAACGGCATAAGCGGAACCAACAGGTAATTTACTGGTTGCTCGAATGAGCATTCCGAAACTAATCACGATCGCCACAACTGTCGCTCCCCATTCCAGTACACTGGTCGCATGCTTAAGACCGACAACCCAGCCCACCTCGAAGCAAACAGCAAAAACGAGTAAGAGCCATTCCTTTCTCATTTTCCAACCCTCTCCTTTGTCATGCTCTTTGTATGATTTATTTTGCCCATTACCGATTCAGGAATTCCATTCACTGTCATCGTAAAAAGGCAAAAAAAACCCAGAAAGTTCTGTTAAAAAAAACAGATACCTCCCGGGCTTTTATCCCTCCGTGTCACAGCTTGCTATTCAAGCTGTGTGCCTTGTCTTGGACCAGACCAGCAACGCTGCGGAACCCTACAAGACATTTCCAATTCCGTTCATTATGGCAAGAAATCAGTTAAATGTCAACCTTTAATAGCCGAAGGCGTGATTAACGATCAATTTTTTTGAAAAGTATCCTAGCAAAAATGGAGCTTCACCCTTGAGCCGGGAAAGCGCTGCCGACTGAAAATTAGCGAAACCGATTCGTTACTAAGTGGTAAAACACCTTCTGTTTACAATGCTATGCCGATGGATTTTTTGCTACAAATTTTGGAAGGCATTTTGTTTTGCCGTAAATCATCCTTAATTCACTAGTGAATCGAGGGCGTCCGCTGACCGTTATTATTAGCAACCGCATGTTATTTGGGACTGCGGACCGCTCTAACCCGGTGGTTGAGCTGCAGTCACAAATTTAACAGGCGTGAGCCTTGCCTTCGGGCTTGTTACTAATCAGATAGCCTTTGAATAAATACGACCTTTAAATAATTACCAACGGGAAAGGTGCTCAATGTTTTGAAATCCTCCGGCAATGCATAGTTTTCCAGCAGCCGATAGCGAAAATTCTCTCGCTTGAAAGCCGAGTCAATCAATTGCTTAAATTTTTTTGTAGGAAAGCTGACTGGCATTCGTCGAGGCGACAATAACACCGTTAGCGGCTGTTATCTGGATTGCCTCCTGCAAAAGGCTGGGATAATCCTTGACGACACTGAATGTTCGCTTTTTTGAGCGGGCAAAGCTTGGCGGGTCCAGTACAACCAAATCAAAACTCATTCCCTTCTTCCGGGCGTAACTAAAGTAGCGGAAGACGTCCATGACGACAATATCGTGGGCTGATAGCTCCAACCATTGACCTCGAATTGCTCCACCGTTTTAGCATGGCTTCGGTTCGCCAAATCTACACTCGTTGTTTTTACGGCGCCGCCTAATGCTGCGGCAATCGAAAAAGCACCTGTGTAGGAGAAGGTATTCAGCACCGTTTGACCTTCTGCATACCGCTCACGAATCGCCCTTCTTACTTCGCGTTGATCTAGAAAAATGCCAACCATGGGACCGTCGTTTAGATCGACCGCGTACGTTACCCCGTTTTCCTTAATAAGAAGCGGGAAATCGCCACGCACACCTCTGACAAAATCATCGTCTTCAATATAGCTTCCCTTCTTGGCAAAGCGCTTTTTTTCGTAAATCCCTACAAAGCCTACCTCTGCTTCGATTGCGTCCAGCACCCACTCACGGAATGTATAAATCCCTTCGCTATACCAGGTAATCAGGAGGAATTCTGCAAAATAATCGATCGTTAAACCGCCGATCCCGTCTCCTTCCCCATTAAAAAGACGGAACGCAGTCGTTTCCGAACGAGCGAAAAAATGAGCGCGACGCCC
Organism: Bacillus sp. JCM 19058; assembly: GCA_001310555.1. The sequence continues at coordinate 11,690 of BAXO01000018.1, read as the reverse complement.
CACCGCCTCCCGTATTTTGCGATGAAAGAAAGCGGCATCGATCTCCTCATCCACACGCTGAGTCAGCACCCAGCCGTAGCCTTTATTCTGTTTACCATAATAGCCTTTGCCGATCATTCGATCCTGTTCATCGATGAGCGTTAGTAACGTTCCTTCCTTCTGGAATGCCTGACTATTTTTTACTGCATCTTTTTCGATTAATGGAAAGCCGTTCTTCATTTTAGCAGCATGAGCTCGCTTAACGTGTACAATTTGTTCCTCTCTCATACTTACTCCTTTCGCATTTAAAACATATCTTCTGTACTTGCCTGATTATAGCATTTTGACAACCGAAAAGGACAGACGTGTAGAACGGAACAAAATATGGTAAGCTGAATGTACGATACTTCAAAAGAGGTGAGTTTAATGAGCAGTGATCGAAAATGGTCTCTTTCCTGGAAGAAAAAAAATGTAGAGATAACTCCGAAGCGTGTCACTTTTTACCACAAAGCTAAGCTGATTGAATGTTTTGATGACACAGGCGAGCGGTACGTGCTCTTCTTTTATGAAAATCAATTTTTGACAGGGCAAAGGCTGTCCTCCGAGCAGCAGCAATCATTCGTTCAACAGGCTTTTACTAACGGTATCATATTCGAAGCACCCCACCCACTTGTTACTCATATCGTCAAACAAACCGTTAGCTTTACGTCATATAGCTTCCAACAGCTCACCCAAAAAATCAATCGCTTCACGGCTCAAGATGCTACCTTGATACTTACCTTTTTCACCGGCATATACCCAGACGACGAACTCCAGCACTGGTTCAAGGAAACATTTCTCAACCTCAGACGAAACGGTAAATTAAAATCCGCTTTTCAGCTGTCACGAATCCTTATCGATGTCCCTTTTATGCAAGAATGGGCGCGCGAAGTCGGCGGTCACTATGATTACAGCAAGTACGCCGTCATTTATGACAAAAACTTAGAGGCGCTCGCCGATATGGAACCGACGTTTGCTGAAGTCCAATGCTTCAAACAGAAGGACACACACCTCCCTCTACTACAAACCATTCTGACAAAACAAAATCGTCAGTTAGACCTACTCGCCCTTGCTATTTGGTCTTTTGTAAAAGCACCCGACGAAACCCATTATCCACATTTTATTTCCCAGCTTGAATCTTCCTTAACAAAAGAGGAAATTATCGAGGTATTACAGCCTATAGCTGTACAATCACCATTATCCACTCTTCAAGAGGATTTATTCCAACGCTTGCTGGAGCTCAACCAAACGAAAACCGCATTGCAGCTATTAGTAGAGCACCCTTTTGTCCCGACAACAGGTATCAAGGATAAAGTGCTCACATTATTCGAAGAAAGCGATTTAACCGAATTCCAGCCAGACACCTTGGTTGCATTGCTCATTCGACTCTTTTCAGCAGACCCCTCTGCTCTTAACCGATTGCTTCGAAAATGTTTAAAATATTGGTTGCAAATAGCTGATATTGAGACGATAGAACAGCATATACAAAAGCTAGAGCCACCTTCCTCCCAATCCTCAGGCAGCTGCAAGAGATGGTTGCCTTATGCGATGATCCGAACGAGCAGCTCCAGCTAGGGGAATATTATTATCAATTGGATAGCTTTGAAAAAGCGCTCGATTGCTTCAGCTGGGAAATGGAGCTTAACCCAGACAACCCTGAGCCTGTCCGGTGGCTTTCCAAGCTCTATCAAAAGCTCGATCGTCCACAGGAAGCAAAAACGTATCAAAACCTATATAGTACGATGCAAGGCTCATAAACAACTTCAGCTGTTTTCGCTTCTCCTATGAACAATCAGTAACTACCCATTCTGCAATGATAAAATAGCCCTATGGCAGTAGCTTGTAACAGCTGAGGATGGCGCCTTTCCTCAGCTGTTTTCTTTGAGCTAGAGTCCGTCTTTATCGGAACCGAGTCTTTTCCGGCAGCGGTGACTTGTATCGGTAGCGGATGACCACTTCGCGATTATCTGTAACTCTGGGGAATAAGGAGAACCCTTCGGTCCGTTTGAAAAGCACCTACTCATGCTTCGCTCAAAAATTGTGGTCTTTTTAGTTCTTCTTTTCTTGATTAAAAGCTAGAAAGTCCACTCCACTCTTGAAAGCGATACATCAGTGTCAGAAAGAGGGAATCGTCCTCATATACTTCATAATCGGCCGTATAAATCGCTCCTTCATTAGACCAAATTCGTTCAAAGTAATTGCGAGCCTCAGCGATTATTTCACTGTCTGTTGCGGATGAGACTTTCAGGTTTAGCTCCAAATTAAAATCATCCAAGTTTCTTTTCGTAAAGTTGGCAGAGCCTCCAATCAAAACGCCTCGATCCCCTTGCTCAATTAGCATTATTTTTGAATGATACTGCTCGCCATTCGTCTTATACCAGCGGATCTGGATGCGCCCCTCACTTTTAGTCACCAGCTCGTGGGCAACGGGGCGATTTGGCACTCCGTTCTTCTCGCGTCCAAAGGCATCCTTGTTCGCATCGAGAACGAGCTTAACCTCCGCTCCTCTATCGGCTGCTGCTATTAATGCCGTAATGACATCCCTGTCCGAAAGGTAGAAGGCACCAATCGTAATTTTATCCATCGCATCAGTGACTGCAATTTCCTTTAACAGATGCTTTTTAATTTTGCCTTCAGTGAGCAATTGAACCTGGTTCGCCCCATACTTTTCCTTTGTACTTCTGACGGTTACCGAATCTAACCATTCAGGGGCTGCACCCGAAAACCGAGCCACCGCCCGTTCTACTTCGACGAGCTCCTGCAGCAATTCCCCCTTTACAGAAAAACCAATATTGGAATGGTTCGCGCTTGCATCGTGAGGATTTGCCGAGGTCACGAAGCCCTCCTTTTCTGTAATGACAACCTTACGATGATTCGCTTTAAAATTTAACAAATCTAAATAAGATCGCAAGGTCGTTTTAGGTGAATCAGGACTAAACGGATTGGGAAGCCAACCGTTTCCGGACGTCCCGAACCATTGAAATAGAGTCCGCCATACCCCAGAATAGAGTGGATTCGAATCTCTAAGCTCCTTCATATCGGTGAAAACAACTTGGACCTCTGCCTCCTTTAGCATATTAATTAATTCTGATTCGTAGGAGCCATAAAACGTGTTGATTCGATCCGTTATAAACAATATGTCTACTTGAGGCTCGCCCTGCTTTTTGGCAACTAGCGCCTCAGTCAGCTCGAGTGAGAGCGAAGGAAATTCCAGCGTTCGATTATATTCATCATTAAACAAAAATAAATCAAGAATGATGAAATCCTCAGCCTCTTCAATCATTCGAAACATATGAGCAAACAGCATCTGCTCTTGCTCATGGAGAGTCGTTAGATCATAAAGAAAATCAACCTCGTCAACTGCATGAACGTTACCTTCATAAGAAACTCCTTCTGGCAATGGCTTTACGTAGCCGTATACGGAAACGAGCATAATAAAAAGAATAAGTAAAAAAAGTAAAACGAATTGCCCACCGACTTTTACGACTAGAGTTATTCCGCGATTTGCGGCGCCTTAAGCGATTTTTCCTCATAGTGGCCCTTCTCCCGTCAAATATATGATTGATCGTATTATATCACTACGAGAAAGAGACGCTTATTGATGCGTTAAAATGACCAGGCTATAAAGCTGCTTAAAAGGATTGAGGAAAAACCGCGTCATTCGCCTAGGTTGCTTCTTTTCCCAAAAAGGGAAGCAGCAAAAAAACGAATCAGGTGGAGAGCTTACCCATTTGGCTAGAAGAATATGTTAAAGCATTTGTGCCAGCTCTTGTTTTAATCGCTCTGTCGTCGCCCGGATCGACTCAACGGGAATCGGCTTACTGAATAAATACCCTTGGAGCTCATCGCATCGGGACTGAACGAGTAAGGCTAATTGCTCTCGATCCTCTACTCCTTCTGCGGTAACAGTTAATCCTAAATTCCTTGCTAGTGAAATCATTGACTTAACAATCTGATACTCTTTTTCGTTTCGCGCGATATGTTCTATAAAGGTTTTATCAATTTTAATTTTGTTAACAGGCAGCAGCCGTAGATGGTGAAAGGACGCATTACTAACCCCAAAATCGTCTATCGCAATTGTAAAGCCGGCCCGATTTAGTCTGGAGAGCTTTTCGATCGTGTCCTTCTCATTTTGCATAATCGAGTACTCCGTAATCTCAAGCTCCAAATTCTCTGGCTCGATTCGGTAAAAATTGCACAGATTGAATTAAAAATTGCTCAAGCTCTTCCGACTCCAATGTTTTCAGCGAGAGGTTGACGGCAACTTGAACCTTATGATCGCTCATTTTCTTAATATGCTGGCAAACCTGCTTAATCACCCACGCGTCGATTTCCTTGATTAGATCGGTTTTTTTCTGCGGCAGCAATAAAAACATTCGGGGGAACGGTTCCGAGCGTAGGACTATGCCATCGAAGCAATGCTTCATAATGAATACGCTTGCTGCTTAAATGAACGATCGGTTGAAAATAGACGACAAATTCCTGATTTGCAAACGCCTTTTTTTATTTCTTTTTCGAGCAGGGACGGAGTCATTAAAATATCTTGATCCTTGATATGTTCATAAATCAAAATCTCGCCGCTTCCGTATTGTTTAGCCTTGATCATAGCGTAATACGCTTCTTTAATGATTTGGTCAGCGCCGGCATCTTTAGCTCTCCGTATTGCAATCCCGATGCAGGCAGTAACAATTAATTTCTGTTCCCCCATCGTATACGGTTCAGCCAATTCAGCCTGAATTCGCTTGGCAAAACGATAGGGTCAGTACAAGATGGAGCAGACAACATAAATTCATCGCCAGTAACCCTAGTGAGAGAGCAATCTTCACCCGCGATGGCAATCAATAGACGACTAGTAATCTCAACCAGTAGCTCATCAATCCGCGCGTGGCCAATGGATTCCATAATTGCTTTGAATTGATCGATATTCACATACAGAAGCGCGTTTTCTCCGGAATGGCTTTGTAGGAGTTGATGCAAATTCTCGCGAAACACTCGAAAGCTCGGTAACCCTGTAACTGAATCAATCGCATTTGTTTCAGGTTGACTTTCTTTTTCTGTACACGCCAGTAAGTATTTTACATCTCCAGATGACCGTGTAACTGGGAAGATCATCGTTTTAGCTGCTTCATTAAATGAATTAAATGTCATCCGGTCCTTAAATACGATCGGTTTTCTTTCAATATAAGCTTTTTCAAACATAGTATGAACATGAGCCGCTACTGAAGGAGGGTTGGCCTCTATAATGGTTTTACCCAAATAATCTGGTTCTATCGTTTGAAGCTGTCCTATATTCTCGCTTGCATAACGATAAATAAACTGTTTATCGACACGTTCGACTACAAAGACGTAATCATAGACCTGTTCAACTGCACTCACAATTTCTTTAAATTCGACCATTTCATTTGTAAACAAAATGATAATGAGATCCCTCCTTACATCCTTACTCTTTTTATATCGTAAATCATGGCCGATTCCTTTACTTGAACGGCTAATGACGAAGCAATTTTTCAACGGTAACCGTTAATCCGTGAAGGGAATAGTTTGTTCGCCGTTGGCGATGAAGGTGAATTCGTTACGCTAGAACTGTATGTCTTTTATGGGGGAGTGAGAGTTGGGGTGCGGTCGTCAAGTACTGTTGGATTCGTCGCGCCTAAGGACGATCGGCTTGGGCGCGCAGGGGACTGATGGAGGGCTTCGAGCAGGCAAGAAGAAACGGATGCGAAGATCATGCTGTTCTCATCCGTTTCCAATAGCCCGATTGGGAAAGCGTTATAAGCGAGAGAGCCTATAACACCTTCTCCAGCTCGTAATAGTATTCACAAATCGTCATTAGACCTTTATCGTAATTTTCGAGATGAAAATGCTCGTTCGGAGCATGGAAGTTTTCTGTAGGCAGGCCGAATCCCATTAAGACAATCGGTAGCTGTAATAGTCGATCAAATGTCTCAACAACTGGGATAGAACCGCCCATTCGAGTAAAGGCAACTTCTGTTTGATACACGGTTTCATAAGCTTTTGCAGCGGCCTGAAATGCAGGGTGGTCAATCGGAGCAGCAAATGGCATTCCCGTGTCAAAACGGGTCGTCGATACCGAGACTCCAGGTGGCAGGTTCCTGTTAATATGCTGCTCAATTAGCGTCGCAATTTCCTCAGGCTCTTGACCCGGCACGAGGCGACACGTAATTTTAGCATGCGCTTCTGACGGAATCACCGTTTTTACCCCTTCTCCTTGAAACCCACCATATATTCCGTTGATCTCAAGTGTTGGTCTCGCCCATGTGCGTTCAAGCATCGTGTAACCATTCTCACCAAACAGCTCTGGCACCTCAAGCTCCTTGCGTATCTTTTCCTCATCATGATCCAACGCTCGAAAAGCTGTTCTTTCCTCCTCCTCTAACGGGATGATTTTATCGTAAAAACCAGGCACTGTTATGATTCCATCTTCATCCCTCATCGTGTCAAGCAACTGAACGAGGGCATGAACAGAGTTCTGCACAGCACCGCCATACAAACCGGAATGGAGATCTCCCTTTGCCCCCTTCACATCGATCTGCAAGCTGCACAAGCCGCGCAGTCCTGTACAAATCGCAGGCTTCCCTTCATCCAGCATCGGCGTATCGGATATGATCAGCACGTCCGCCGCCAGCTTTTCCGCATGTTGTTCAACAAACCGATCAAGGTTAGGACTGCCGATTTCCTCCTCGCCTTCTATACATAGCTTCACATTTAACGGGAGTGTCCCTTCTGTTTCCAAGATCGCTTCTAGTGCCTTGAGATGCATAAATGTTTGCCCTTTGTCGTCACTTGCTCCTCGCGCATAAATTTTATTATCCCGAATGTCTGGTTCAAATGGAGGTGTTTGCCATAACTCTAGCGGATCGACTGGCTGAACATCGTAATGTCCATAAATCAGTACAGTCGGCTTGCCCTCTGCCTTCAACCATTCTCCGTAAACAACAGGGTGACCTGCTGTTTCAATGACTTCCGCAGAAAAGCCGATATCCTTCAATGAATCCGACATCCATTCCGCAGCCGAACGAACGTCTTTTCGATGCTCAGAGAGAGCACTGATGCTCGGGATTTGCAGTATTTTTTTTAATTGATTCAAATGCCTTTCTCTTTCGTTTTCCAAGTACCGGTGAATGCTTTCGGTCACAATCTCTCAGCTCCTTATGTAGTTATTAATTTTAGCTTACCATATGGGACGACAATTATTTGACAAAAAGCTCGGCTTTGTAACGTTATTTTTGCCTTGGTGTTTTATTAGACTGGCAAAAAAAATGAGCGAATCAAACCGAACGATACAAAAAGCAATCCGAGGGATGGCCGATGTGCCTATCTCCGGTTGACCACATCAAGGGACACGAAGGCGGCGACATTAGCATACGGCTCAAGTTTGACGGCGAAATCTCAAGGTTATGGAGTACAAAAGTCAACTGCCGTAAATCAGCTATCTAGACGCACCCTTTCCAAAGGCAGTTTTGTTTTCCTAATATAGATGACTCATAATTTGATACAATAGGTAAGAATCCAAAAGGTACTGGCCGAAACATTCGTTTTACCTTTTGAACATTTTAAATAATGGGGAGGTTTTCAGCATGTACGATACTATTATTGGTAGTACAGGCCCAGCTAGCGCTAATGCAGCACTTTTTGCTGCAAAGACTGGCAAGAAAACATTGTCGGCAATTATGATAAGGAATGACGTAAAGAGCTTCGCTAAGAGTTCATGATGGAATGATAGCTAGCATCGAAAGGAAGCAATCTCTTCAATTCAGCTCTGCATAAAGCCTAACCGTCAAGTCAAAAAAACAAATGAAATTGGATTTAGCTGTTCAGCAGAATATAACGGATGCACAGGCAAGCATGCCACTCTGGCAATTGTCGATTCATATAGTGATTGCTCCCCCGAGTTGAAACGAGACGGAACCACGAATGAAGAAGACACTCGCGGCAAACAACTTCGGACAACCGATTATGCGAGATATTTGTGCTTAGGTGCGGCAGCAGAGGGTAGTATTTAGACTTTCATAAAAGCGAATGGTGAATGAAACCTTGAGTGCTGTGCCGAAAGCATGATGTCTGTAATTGAAAGCACGTAAAGATAAGGAGTGTAGATGATGCCAGAATTACGATTAGTAAAAGAAGACGAAATTGAGCAAAGCCTTGCTATTTCAGAATATGCTTTTCAATATAAACTCACTGACGAGGAACGAAAGGAAAAAAACTGATTATTACCGGAACATTCCGACTCTTGCTGTTTTTTTCGGAGGAGGAATTACTAGCAAAGCTTAGTGTAATCCCTTTGGAGGTCAGCATTCACGGAAAAGCTTACGCGATGGGGGGAATCTCTGGTGTCGCTACATACCCCGAGCACCGGCGGAGTGGCTACATTCGGCAGCTCATGCAGGAAAGCTTGAAGTTGATGAAGGATGCGGGACAGCTAATTTCCTATCTGGCACCATTTTCGATCGGGTTTTATCGAAAATTCGGGTGGGAATTGCTCGCTAACCAAATTCATTTCACGATCCAAAAGGATCAATTGCCAAAGCGCGGCCCAATTCCTGGTTCACTAGCGCGGGTTCCAATCGATCACCCGCACATTTCCGAACTGTATCAAAGCTACGCCCAAAGAAATAACGGACTACTGCTGCGAAGCGAATCGTGGTGGCAAAAGTTAAACAAGGGAAGAAAAGACGCCAAGGCAGCAGTTTATACGAACAGTTCTGGAGAACCACGCGCTTATCTAATATACACGCTGAAAGATTTTCAAATGAAAATAAAGGAATACATTTACTTGGATGAGGAGAGCCGGCGTGCTATGTTTGTTTTTATTAGTCAGCATGACTCCATGCTTAATACGGTCAGCGGTATATCGGCATACCATGCCCAGCTTTCGTTTTTACTCGATGAACCAGCGATCAAGCAAGAGCTAAAACCTTATTTTATGGCGAGAATTGTTGATGTCAAACCTTTTCTCGAAGCGTATCCCTTTAAAGAAACTAGCGAAGCGCTCTTCCTTCATATTGAGGATCATATCGCTCCTTGGAACGAGGGCACGTATCAGCTGACTTGGACAGACGCTGGCGTCAAGGTACAGGTTATTGACGGAACGGATGCTAACGAACACCCAACGAAACGAGGACTTCAGCTGTCGATTAATACGCTGACAACGATGCTACTCTGCTATCAACGCCCCACTTTTTTACACGATAGTGGAAAGGTTGAGGGCCCGCCTGCGGAGATTGAGCAATGGGAGCGCCTAATCCCACGAGATGAGCCGGAGTTTCTTGACTTTTTTTTAGAACGGCCACGATGACGGGAGTGAGAAAATTGAATGCTCACTCCCGCTTTATGCTCAATACATCGGGCCATCGTTTGTATGGGTTAAAAAGCTAGGCTCTGGGTCAAAATAAGCTTCATTGTAATGAAAGACAAATTGATCTCCCTCAATATAACCTGCGCCCCATGTCGGATCCATTTCGATCCAGTTCTCTCCTGCTTTCACCTCTACCCAAGCATGTCGTTCTCCTTCCGTCGTCATCCCGGTAATATAATTCGCTTCCATTCCTAATGAACGGTAAAGAGCTACCGCCAAAAAGGCATAGTCCTGGCAAACTCCTTTTTTTTAGTTCAATCGTTTTCAAAGCGCTATCTCCTAATTCAAATAAATCATCTTCCCATTTCTGAACATCATAAGCAATCGTTTTAGCAACGTATTCGTACACAGCTTTTGCTTTATCGTACTCTGTTTCTTTATTTGCCGTAATGTCTTCGGCAAGGCTCCGGATGTCTGGATGATCTGATTGAATCCCTCTAGAAGGAAGCAGGCTTCGCTTATCTTCAACTCCGGATACTTCATGTTTAAAGGCAGCAACCCCCTTGAAGCTGAAATACCTCAGGCGATTGTTCTCAGGATCAGGAACGTTCACTTGAATCGTATACTCACCTTCTCCAAAACGAAACCAAATTTCATCATCAAACTGATAATTGTCTACTGGAATATAATAGCTCGCTTCCTCTGTCCCATTCTCGCCGTTGAATTCGGTAATAACAATAATATGAGTAATATCGTCCGCACCATCAATTTGCGGATCGATTGAACCGGCGATTCTATAAGTGTCGTCCTCTTGATAGTATGCCGTTGTAGCCGTCGGGGCCGTGAGCCGGATCCCTTTTTCAAAATAATCGGTATAATAATCGGTCTGCGTAAAGCGTTGTTCAATCTCGTTATCTACGAAAAAAAGTAGCACCATCATAATAAAGCTCATCGTCTTCATTGTATAGTTTAATCGTAACCTCATGAAGCCTTCGCCAAAAGAAAGCGGAAGCTCATGCTCAAAGCGATCGTGTTCAATCGGAACAAGCATATCTGTACTTTCTCCATCCTTGCTTATCGTTACATAAACAAATTGATCATTCTGTTCGTTTGGAATTTGGCCAGACAAATCGAATACACCAGAGCCTCTTGATAGCCACGAATATCGCTTGTTAAAATGAGATCTCTGTTTAAGCCAACGAGCGTGTACTCTACATCCATAACAATCACTTCGTCTATATTTGTGATTCGGAAGGCGGCAACATCGTAATAATAATCATCCTCCCCTGCGATATTACTCGGGGCACGGATAGTCACACTGTATTCTCCTTCACCGGCGTGTAAAGGGATTTGTTCGGAGAAGCCCCCGGCTCCAAATGGAATATAGTGATTAAACGATTGCTTAGTCGGTGCTTCGTTCTCGCCAATATAGTCGACCATTAGCCAAAGCTCCTCCGAGTTTAGCTCATCAGAGTCTTCTACTTGCCCTTCAAATAAAACCTCCGCCGGTGAGGCAAATGCTTCATATTGCGGTGACGTAAGCGAAAAGCCAATCTCCTCCGCGTAAGCGGTAAGCTCAAGCTCGTTCAGCTCAATCCCTCGCTCACGGCTTAATAGTTCAATTTCCGATTCTTCATGCTGCTCTTCTTCCCCAGGCTCTCCCTCAGCTTGCCCGCTTTGGCTGCAAGCTGAGATAAAAAGCGAAAGCCCAAGCAAAAACAATACATGTGGCTTATAGTTTTTCCCCATCTCCTTCACTCCACTCTTTATAGGCTGACCCGTACTCAATCACTGCACTTTTGGGCTTACTGATTCAAACAAATAGTGTATTGTATACCTACTCGAAAACAGAACATGCCAATATTAGCTTTGTAGGAGCTTAACTACTAATAATAGAAACGCTGTGATCGTAATTTCTACAACACATATTCGTGAAAGGTAAGTAAGGCTTACGCTTTAAGATCTGCCACCTTACGAGACGTAATCTTGCAAAAGAAATGACACTCAATTACATGAAGCACTTCCGTAAGAATCATTATTAATAACATCAAAATTCTAAAACAGGCACGATGCTGACCGCTCCCTTCTCAGCAAAGCCTAAAAAGAAAAGAACTGAGTTCCAAAAAGTAAATATCTATTAATCTGCTCCAACGATATTGTTCCGCTTTCTTTATTTTAATGCGTTTTTATGCAGAGAGCAATGAAGGGCTAGAGATAAACGAACAGCTGTCTTATGCCTCCCTTTGTTTTTCTTTATTGGAACTGATTAGTTTTTCATAAAGGTTCTATGTCAAATGTTGGGGTGGAGTGAGGAAAATTCCTCACTTACTCAACATGCCTTCCAACAATTTTT